>DASRYD010000225.1:0-2292 GCA_035653955.1 Pseudoxanthomonas sp. | reverse complement strand
GTTGCGGTCGCGCAGCGGGAAGCCGAGGACCAGCTGGCAGTCCTTGCCGGCCATCGCGACGAAGTTCTTCATGTCGAAGCCTTCGTCGTCGCCTTCGCCGTCGAAGCGGTGCACGACCAGGGTCGTGCCCTGGTCGCGCGCCACCGCTTCGGCCACGCGCAGGTCCATTTCCGCGCTGGGACTGCTGCTGTCCACGCACACCCGCAGCGCGGCCTGTGCGTCGGCGCTGCAGCCGGCCCCGGCGAACGCCAGGGCCAGCAGCGCGCCATGCATCGATACATGACGTTTCATCGTTGGTTCCTCACAGCGAGAACACGTACAGGTGGCCGCCGGTCGGAATCGCCTTGACCTTCGGGTCCTGGGCCATTTCGCCGCCCCAGATCGGCGCCGCGCCGCCCCAGCCGGCCCACACGCCGACGTACTGCTTGCCGCCGACCTTCCACGTGCTGGGCACGCCGAGCACGCCGGAACTCATCCGCGGGCTTTTCCACAGCACCTTGCCGGTCCCGGCGTCGAACGCGTACAGGTAGCCGTCGGCGCTGCCGGAGAACAGCAGTCCGCCCGCGGTGCTCAACATGCCGCTGTTCCAGGGCAGTTCGGACGGGAAGGTCCAGGCCTGCTTGCCGGTGTTGACGTCGATCGCCTGCACCGAGCCCCACTGGTTCGGGAACGCCGGGTCGCGCTTGACCAGGAAGCTCTCGCCGAGGAACGGCAGGCCGGCCTTGTAGCTGACTTCGGCGCCCTTGATGGTCATGCACGAATGCAGCGTGGGCACGTACGCATAGCCGGTCTGCGGACTGACCGAGATCGGCCACCAGTTCTTGCCGCCGAGGAAGCTCGGGCAGGTGAACACTTCCTTGTCCACGGTCGGGCGCAGCGCCGGGTCGGTCTGCATCTTGCCGTTGGCGTCGGGACCGGTGACCGAGGTGGCGGTGGCGAACTTCTCCGCGTAGATCAGCTTGCCGTCGGTGCGATCGATGGCGTAGAACCAGCCGTTGCGGCTCGCGCTGACGATGGCCTTGTGCTTGGCGCCCTTGTAGTCGATGTCGGCGAACACCGTCTCGTTGGTGCCGTCGTAATCCCAGGTGTCGTTCGGCGTGTACTGGTAATGCCACTTGATCTTGCCGGTGGCCGGATCCATCGCGATCACCGAATCGGTGTACAGGTTGTCGCCCGGGCGTAGCGTCGCCAGCCACGGGCCGGGATTGCCCACGCCCCAGAACAAGGTGTCGGTTTCGGCGTCGTAGCTGCCGGTCAGCCACGCGGCGCCGCCGCCGGTTTCGGCCGCGCCCTTCGGCCAGGTGTCGCCGCCGGGTTCGCCCGGCATCGGGATCGTGTGCTGCTTCCACGCTTGCTTGCCGGTCGCCGCGTCCAGCGCGGTGACGTAGCCGCGCGCGCCGTATTCGCCGCCGGATACGCCGACGATCACCTTGCCCTTGACCACCAGCGGCGCCAGGGTCATCGCGTAACCGACGTCCTGTTCGTGGATCTTCTCGTTCCACGCCACCTTGCCGGTCTTCGCGTCGAGCGCGACGACGTGGTTGTCCAGCGTGGCCATGTAGACCTTGTCGCCGTACAGGGCCACGCCGCGGTTGACCACGTCGCAGCACACGGTCTTCAGGCCGGCATCGGACAGGTCGTGCTCGTACTTCCACAACAGCTTGCCGGTGCTGGCCTGGAACGCGAGCAGGTGGTTCTTCGGCGTGGTGATGAACATGTAGTCGCCGTTGACCACCGGCGGAGCCTCGTGGCCCATGTCGAACTCGCTGGTGTAATCCCAGGACTGCTTGAGCTGGGCCACGTTGCCGGCATTGACCGTGTCGAACGGCGCATAGCCGCTGCTGCCGTAGTCGCGGCGATACATCAGCCAGCCGTCGTCGTTGCCCGCGTTCTGCAGGCGTGCGTCGGTGACGAGCGGATAGCCGCCGTCTTCCTGCACCGCGGCGGCCGGTTTGGCGGGGTCGGCAGCGGCGGTGGGCGCCTTGGCACAGGCCTGCAGGCCGAACATCGCGCCGGCGACGACGAGACAGGCATGCAGCGCATGCAGGCGAGGGGCGCGCGAGGCGGGGGATGTCGGATGGTTCATGGTGCGGTTCTCCTGACGGTGGTCGTTGCGTTGTGTGGGGGGCTTGGCGGAACGGTTACAGCAGCTCGAAACGCACCCCCAGCCACGCGCCTCGCGGCGCGCCGGGAGCGAGGAAACGGGGGTCGTCGTAGCCGGCGAACACTTCTTCCGGCGCGCCGAGCGCGCCGAAGCCGGCGTGGCGGCGGTCGAACAGGTTGTCGATGCGC
>DASRYD010000224.1:0-4006 GCA_035653955.1 Pseudoxanthomonas sp. | reverse complement strand
CATCCCGGCGGTCTTTAACAGCCGAATGGCTGGCAAAGCCGGGATGGCGAGCAAAAAACAAGGGCGCCGCGAGGCGCCCTTGTGGGAATCGATACATCCTCCGCCATGGCGATGCCCGCGAAACGACCTTGAACCCGGGGTTCAAGTGGGACGGTTTGGGGGCCATCGGGCTTCCCGCTGCGTGGCGGACATGCACTCCCGGTCTCCGTCGCCGTCCCGTGGTCGTCATTAAGGGACAAGGCGAATGTTTGCGCGTGCTGTCGTGCACGGCAGAGGATGTGTGGGGAGTATAGCGAGGCGATCCGGAATGCAAAAGCCGTTCGTCGGCGGAAAATGTTGGCTGCGCTGAACAACCGGTTCACATCGAGCACGGATGTTTCATCATTCCCGCGAAAGCGGGAATCCATAGACGTTGCCGTTACTTTTGTCATTGCAGAGCCAAGCTTGCCCGGCTGTCTCGCGGCAATCGTGCCGGAGCGGAAATGCAGCCGAATGAATTCGGCTCTACCAAGCTAAAACGATCCATGATCAAGTCCCATGGATTTTCGCCTTCGCGGGTCTTCAACTAGCCTGAGGCACAAGCCTTAGGCTACGGGAACGAATATGCGGTATGCCGCTCCAACCGCGGCGACCCCGAAAAATATCGTGCGCCACCAGTAGCTGAAAGTGTGTTTTTCCCGATCAAGACGGGCTATCCACCAATTGTCGAGTGCCACGCCGGATAACGCCTGGAGCAGAAAGATGGCTCCGAACGAGCAGAAAAGAAATATCCAAACAGGCCGTTCGCTTGTTCCGTAAGTAAAACGGACGAAGAGAACGAGGGTCGTTGTCGCTAGCGCGAGAAACAGCCAGAAAAATGACCGGCCTTCCACGCGTCGTCGTAACTTGGTCAACACGAGGTAGGAATCAGCTTCCGAGCGCCCGATCCAGCCTGTGGTTCAAATCGTCGATGGCGCGGGCGAGTTCGCGCTCCCGCGCGCTGTTCGCGTCGCGCAGTTGCTGCAGTTCGTGGGCCAGGTTCAACGCGGCGAGCACGGCGACGCGGTCGACCGCGGCCATGCGGTTGCTGCCGCGCACTTCGCGCATCTTCAGGTCGAGCAGCTTGGCCGCGGCCATCAGGCTGGCGCGTTCGCCGGCTTCGACGCCGACGGTATATTCGCGGTCGAGGATGTGGACGCTGACCGGCTCGCTGGCGTTGCTCACGTGTGCTGCTCCAGCGACTTCAGCCGCGCGATCATCGCCTCGACCCGCGAGCGCGCCTGCTCGTTCTTCGCCAGCAATTGCGAGCGTTCGCCGACCAGTTGTTCCTGCTGCCCGCGCAGGCTGCGGTTCTCGTCGGCCAGACGACGGCCGCGTTCGGCAAGCTCATCCACGCGCGCGGCCA
The DNA here is from genome assembly GCA_035653955.1 of Pseudoxanthomonas sp. Lineage (GTDB taxonomy): Bacteria > Pseudomonadota > Gammaproteobacteria > Xanthomonadales > Xanthomonadaceae > Pseudoxanthomonas_A. The sequence goes on along the minus strand of DASRYD010000224.1, from coordinate 2,622 downwards.
GGGCGCGCAACTGCTCGAGAACGTCGGGCTGGTCCATGCGACGCACGATAGGCGGGGCCGGGGGCGGCGGTCAAGCGACGGCCGGCCGGGCGCGGGAAGGCGGTTTCCGGGTCAGGAAACGATCTTCATCTGCGGCCCGTAGCGGTAGTCGCGGATGAAGTCGAAGCACTCGTCGCGCGGCAGCGGCGGCGCGACCCAGTAGCCCTGCACCTCGTCGCAGCCGTGCTCGCGCAGGAACTGCAGCTGGCCGAGGGTTTCCACGCCTTCGGCGACGACCTTGAGCGCCAGGGAATGGCCCATGGCGATGATCGTGCCGGTGATGGCCTCGTCGTCGGCGTCGCGGCCGAGGTCGCCGACGAACTCGCGGTCGATCTTCAGCGTGGTGATCGGCAGGCGCTTGAGGTAGGCCAGCGACGAGTAGCCGGTGCCGAAGTCGTCGATGGCCAGGCCCACGCCGAGGTCGCGGCAGGCGCGCAGGGTGTCGGCGTTCTTCTGCGGGTTGGCCATGACCACGCTTTCGGTCAGTTCCAGCTCCAGCAGTTCGGCCGGCAGGAAGGTTTCGTGCAGGCAGCGCCCGACCATTTCGGGGAGGCTGCCGCGCATCAGTTGCAGCGCGGACACGTTCACCGCCATGGAAAGGTCCTGCCGGCCCAGGTGCCGCCAATGCTGCAGGGTCAGGCAGGCTTCGCGCAGGGCCCAGGCGCCGATGTCCAGGATCAGCCCGGTTTCCTCGGCCAGCGGGATGAACTGCGCCGGCGACACCACGCCGAACTCGGGGCTGTTCCAGCGCAGCAGGGCCTCGACCCCGGTGACGCGTTGGCGGATCAGCGACAGCCGTGGCTGGTAGGCCATCGACAGTTCGTTGCGTTCCAGTACCCGGCGCAGCGAATTGGCCAGCGCGACCCGTTGCCGGGTCTTCTCGTTCATGCTGCGCGAATAGACCTCGAAGGTGCGCCGGCCGGCGGCCTTGGCCTGGTACATCGCGGTGTCGGCATGCTTGATCAGGTCGGCGGCCAGGCGCGCGTGCAGGGGATACAGGCTGATGCCGATCGACGGGGTCAGCAGCACTTCCTGGCGGTCGCCGTAGCCGAGCGGCGGGGAGAACGCGACGATGATCCGCCAGGCCATCGCTTCGGCTTCCTCGGCGCCGGTGTCTTCCAGCACCACGGTGAATTCGTCGCCGCTGAGCCGCGCCACCGTGTGCTGCGGTCCCACCGCGTCCTGCACGCGCTGCGCGGCTTCGCGCAGGATGCGGTCGCCGGTGTCGTGGCCCAGCGAGTCGTTGATGTCCTTGAAGCGGTCCAGGTCGATGAACAGCACCGCCAGCGGCTTGTCGGTCAGGCGCGCGCGGTGGATCGCCGCGTCCAGGCGTTCGAACAGCAGGGTGCGGTTCGGCAGCCCGGTCAACGCGTCGTAGTTGGCCAGATGGCGCAATTCGCCTTCGGCGCGCTTCTGTTCGGTGATGTCGTTGAGCACCAGCACGTGCAGCCGGTAGCGGCCGGTGTCGTCGTGCACCGGCGTGGTGGCGACGCGGAACAGGATTTCCTCTCCGTCCTTGCGCCGCATCCACATCTCGCCGCTCCAGCGGCCGTCGTCGGGCAGGTCGGCCTGCAACTGGCCCGGCTGCAGCGGCTGCTCGCGCGCACTGTCCAGCAACGACAGCGGTTGGTCCATGGCTTCGTTGTTGTAGCCGGTGATGCCGGAGAACGCAGGGTTGAAGCCGACAAAGCGGAAATCCTGGTCGAGCACGGCCACCGCCTCGTTCATGCTGTGCAGCACTTCGCTGGCGATGCGACGCTCGAATTCGGCGTTGCGGTAGGCGGTGATGTCGCGCGCGGTTCCGGCGAGGCGGGTCGGGCGGCCGTCGGCATCGCGTTCGACCACGCGTCCGCGCGCGCGGATCCACACCCACTCGCCGCGTTCGTGCAGGTCCATGCGGTGCTCCGACATGAACAGCGGCGTGTTGCCCTGCAGGTGCTGGCGCAGTCGCTCCATCACCAGCGGCAGGTCCTGTTCGTGGATCCTCGGCAACTGCCCGTGCCGGCTGACCACGGTGACGTCGTTGCGGTCCGTCGTGCTTTCGTGCGCACGCAGCCGGTACATGATGCGATGGGCCAGGTCGTAGTCCCAGAACTGCTCGCCGGAGGCCCACAAGGCGAGCTTCAGGTGCTCGTCGCGTTCCCACAGGAGCTTGGTCCGGGCGACGGCCGTGGAAGGGCGGCGGGCCCGCCAGTAGTGCCAGCCGACCAGGCCGGCCAGGCATACCAGGGTCAGCACGGCCAGCACCAGCGCAACCAGTTGCCATTCGCCTGGCCCCAGGCGCAACGGGGCGAAGGCCACCGCGAACGGATTGGGGCTGACGGGCAAGGCGGCGTCCGGAAGTGTGACCGGCGACATGTTACGCATGCGCGACATGGTGCAGCAAGGGCGTGGGCAACCGGATGGGCGCGATTGTTAGACTGGCGCCTTTCCCCGCTGGATGCACTCCTTTGGCCGAACTGCCCGCCTACGACGAAGTCGAACAAGCCACCCGACATGCCGGACTCGGCATCGACGCCAGCGAGCTGCATGGCGCGCTGAGCGGCTGGCTGGCCGGGGGCGGCGGCAACGGCACGGACTGGC
>DASRYD010000223.1:0-4153 GCA_035653955.1 Pseudoxanthomonas sp. | reverse complement strand
GCAGGGCGTGGGCGATGCGAAGTTCGTCGGCATCCGCGTCGGCATGCCCGTCGCGGACGGCGAGGCGCGCGCGTTCCTGTGCCTGCCATTGGCGTTCGTCGAATTCGTGGTTGCGGTTGTTCATGCGGCGACTCCGATGCGCGATTCGAGCGTTTCGCGCAGTTTTTGGCGGCTGCGGAACAGGTGGCTCTTGATCGAGCCCTCGGCTATTCCGGTGATCGACGCGATCTCGCCGATCGGCAGTTCTTCAAGGTAATACAGCGTAAGTATCGTGCGTTGCAGCGGCGGCAGCGCTTCGATGGCGGCGTGCAGTTCGCGTTCTTCCTCGGCATCGGCGTGCTCGGCCTGCAGGTCAATGCCGTCGCCGAGGTTGTCCAGCAGCGACAGGCCGTCTTCGTCGTCCGGTCCTTCGGCCAGCGGGATGCGCTTGCGTTCCAGATGGCGCCGGGCCACCGAGTAGGCGACCTGGCCGATCCACGACTTCAGCGGACTGTCGTAGCGGTACTGGTGCAGGTAGCGATGCACGCGCAGGAAGGCCTCCTGGCACAGCTCGCGGGTGTCCTCGGGGTGCCGGACCATGCGCTGGATCACGTGCCAGCACAGGCCCTGGTACTCGCGCACGAGCCGTTCGAACGCGCCCGGGCGGTTCGCCAGCACGGCTTCGACGAGGGCACGGTCGGCATCCATGAGCCATGGGATACGCCCAAGGGGCGAGCGGTTGCAAGGGGATCGCCTGGATTTTCGACGGGCGGCCGCAACCGGTCACGAGGCCGCCGTATCCCTTGCCTCGAACGGCACCGAGCCCGGTCCGGCCCAACCCCAGAGACATCCACCTTAGGAGCGCCCCATGAACTTCGAACTGCTGATCCCGATCTCCCTGTTCGCCTGCATCGCCTATTCGATCAAGGCGGTGGTCGACGCCCGCGTGCGCAAGCAACTGGTCGCCAGCAATGGCGCGCCGGAGCTGGTCGCCAGCATCCTGGCCGGCGACGAAGCCAACCGCCGCCTGTCCTCGCTGCGCTGGGGCATCACCCTGGTCGCGCTGGCGCTGGGCTTCGGCATCGTCGAAGCGGCCGGCTGGCAGGACATCACCCCCGGCGTGATCGCGGTGCTGGTCGGTGCCGTCGGCATCGGCAACCTGGCTTCGTTCGCCGCCTCGCGCAAGTTCGGCTGAGCGATCGCCATGCCTGCTACGGCAAAGGCCGCCATCACGGCCGGGATGACGGCCTTGTTCGCGATCATCGGTTGCGCGCACGCGCAGTCCATCGAACAGGACGCCTGTCGGCTGCGGAATCTCCCCGCGGCCGACGCCATCGTGCAGGTGCCGTTCGAATTGGTCGACGGACGGATCTATGTCGAAGCCCGCGCGAACGGCCGGGGTCCGTTCCGCTTCGCCGTCGACACCGGCGCCAGCGGCCTGGCGCGCGCCGATGCGAAGCTGGTTTCGGTACTGCAACTTCCGGCACAGGGCAAGGCCGCCAACTCGGACGGCGTGAAGGTCGCCGACGTCGACACGGTCCGCTTCGACACGCTGCAGCTCGGCGGATTGGGCCGCAAAGGCGTCGAAGCGATCGCCCGCGATTACCGCAGCCGCGCGACGCCGCAAGGCGCGTTCGACGGCATCCTCGCGCGGGAGTTCTTTGCCGATGGCCTGCTGATCGTCGACTACCCGGCGCGACGCCTGACCTTCAGCCGGACCCGGTCGCTTGTGTCAGGCGACCGCAACACGCTCGCCTACCGACGCGCATTCCGCGTCCCGGTCTCCATCGGCACGCTGCAGGCCGAGGGCAACCTCGACACCGGCGCCAACGTCGCCATCGTCCTGCCCAAGACGCTGTACGACCGGTTGGACGCGGGCCCGCTGCAGGCGGCCGGGCAGGGACAATTGGCCAATGGCGCGGTCGAGACCTGGCGCACGACCGTGCCGGGGCCGCTCCGGATAGGAGCTGTCGCACTCTCGAACGTGGAAGCGCGCGTTTCGGAGCGTTATCCGGAGCTGCTCGTCGGCGCCCATGCCCTGCAGCAGTCCGTGCTGTTGATCGATCAGCGCTCCCGGCACATCGCCTTGTGCCCGCCTTGAGGGTCGGCGCCCCGCCCGGCCGGGCCGGACACGGGGTGGCCGGCGACTGTCATGCGGCCATCCCGCCCCTGGGGTAGACTGTGCCGCAGCGCGGCAAGGGGATGATGGCGCATGAATCCGGAGCATTCGGCTCTGGCCTCGGGCCCGGGCCCGGCGCTTTCAATCGTGGACGGCGGACAGGGCGGCGGACAGGCCGTGGCCGTGCTGTCGGAACAGGAGTGCGCGCTGTTCGCGCGTTGCGGCAGCCTCCGCTCGTTCGCCGCCGGCGGAGAAATCTTCACCCGCGGCGTGCGTGGCGACAGCCTGTTCGTGGTGCTCGAAGGCGAGGTCGACCTGGATTTCGGCGACGACGTCCAGGGCAAACGGCTGGGTCCGCGCGAATTCTTCGGCGAACTGGGCATGCTGATCGACAGTCATGCGCGCAGCGCCGCGGCCATCGCGGCCAGCGACTGCAGGCTGCTGGAACTGAAAGGCCGCGACCTGCAGGCCCTGATCGAACACGAGCCGGCTACGGTGTCGCGCTTCATGCATCGGGCGATCGTGCGGGTGGTGTCCAGCGAACAGGACCTGATCCACCGGCTGCGCGGCCGCAATGCCGAGCTGCAGTCGGCGCTCGACGACCTGCGCGTCACCGCGCATCGACTGAACCAGAGCGAAGAGCTCAATCGCACCGACGAGCTGACCTCGCTCGGCAATCGCCGCGGCCTGACCGCGTTCCTCGATCGGATGGGCGGCGCGGACGGCCTGCACGGCTATGGCCTGATGCTGATCGACTGCGACCGCTTCAAGGCGGTCAACGACGAGTACGGCCACCTGATCGGCGACCGCGTGCTGCAGAGCGTGGCCAACATCCTGCGTTCCCTGCCAGGGGAAAACGACTTCGCCGGCCGCCTCGGCGGCGACGAATTCTGCCTGATCATGCATGCCGCGCCGGAAGACCTGCTGCGTTACGCCAACTTCGTCGTCGGTACCGCGCAATCGCTGCGCATGACCCAGCATTCGCCGCCGCTGATCACCACGTTGAGCGTCGGTGCCTACCTGGTCGACCCGGCCGGCGACTGGGACGACTGGTACGTGTGCGCCGACGCCGCGCTGTACCGGGCCAAGCGCGTGGGCGGCAACCGCGTCGAGTGGCAGGACTAGGGCCCGCACGGCCCTGTGGGAGCGGCCTTGGCCGCGAATGCCCTTGAAGTGCGTAGAACCTATCCTGGAATCGAAGATGCACTCTGCGTTGGAACATCCATGGACTTTGGCGCGATCGGGTCAAGGAAAGACGAGAGAATTCATGTCGATAGACGAGCGAACGATGGCGGCGAAGCGCGCACTGCCCGGGGAAGGGCCTATGCGACCGCACACGATCCTGTGGACGGCCGTGGCCGATAACAGGCCGGGTCCCACGGTGCTGGCGGGCTCCGAGTGAACGCCGCCGCGCGCGAACCCGGCCGTTCCCCCGGCGAAGACGATGGCCCGCGGCTGCGCACGCTGCTGTTGACCGACCTGGTCGGCTCCACCGAACTGGTGGAAAAGCTGGGCGACGTCGCCGCGTCGGAATTGTTCCGCGAACACGACAGCGCGGTGCTGGAACTGCAACGGCGCTGGCGCGGCCGGCTGATCGACCGCTCCGACGGCTTGTTGCTGCTGTTCGAACGGCCGATCGACGGCCTCGGCTTCGCACTCGACTATATCCACGCGCTGCGCGATCTCGGCCAGTCGCGCGGCCTGCAGTTGCAGGCTCGCGCGGGTCTGCATGTCGGCGAGGTGCTGACCTGGAGCAACAGCGATGCCGCCGTCGAGGCCGGGGCCAAGCCGCTGGAAGTGGAAGGCCTGGCCAAGCCGCTGGCCGCGCGGCTGATGCAGCTGGCGCGACCCGGACAGATCCTGTTGTCGGCGGTGGCCGAGCCGTTGGCGCACCGCGCGGCACGCGAACTGGGCGAACGCGGCGAAAACCTGTTGTGGAAGTCGTATGGCCGCTGGCGCTTCAAGGGCATGCCGCAGGCGCAGGAAATCCACGAAGTCGGCGAAGTCGGCATCGCGCCGTTGCGCGCGCCGGCCGGCAGCGGCAAGGCCTGGCGC
>DASRYD010000222.1:0-4320 GCA_035653955.1 Pseudoxanthomonas sp. | reverse complement strand
GTCGCCCGCCTGCTCGACCTGCGCCTGGGCGCCGAAGTGCCGCGCCTGCTGCTGCAGGCCGACGTGTGCCGGCGCGAGCTGCGCGTCGAAATCGAAGGCATGCACGGGCTATAGTGCCGGCTGGTTACTCGCCGAGGCATTGCACATGGGTCTGATCAGTCTGTTGTGGGGCATCATCGCGATGATCTGGATGGTGCTGGCCCTGATCCCGTTGCTGGGCTGGGGCAACTGGTTCCTTATTCCGTTCGCCGCGGTGGGCGCGATCATCGCCGCCATCGGCGTCCTGTTCACCCGCAGCGAAAAGCGCGGCCGCGCCAAGACCGGCCTGGTGCTCAACGGCATCGTCATCGTCGTCGCCATCGTGCGCCTGGGCATCGGCGGCGGAGTGATCTGAGAAGCTACGCGGAACAGCCGGGTTTCCGGACATCTTCACGACCCGCGCCTTCAAACAACCGTTGGCTTGATGGTTCCCGGCCCCGCTCGCGGGCCGCGGCTTTTCGTGACCGCGATTCCAGTTGTGCTGCACCGCCGTGCTGACCCAGACTGCGTCCAGCGTTGGCGGCACGGAGGGGGGCCGGCCCGCTATCGCTTCATTGGATCGTCTGCGGCTGCAGCACGGGCCGACGGCGGTGTTTTTCATTCTTGAATCTGGAGGATCCTGCAATGAGATTGGCAAGACCAGTTAGTTTGCTGTCAGGCATGGGGTTGTTGCTTTGCCTGAGCGCACAGGCCGCCGAAACACCCGCCCCCCAAACCAAGCAGCAACCCGTCTCGCAAGAACAAGTCGGCGCCGGCAACGACGTCAACGTCGGTATCGATCCCAAGACCAAGAAACTGCGCCCGTTGAATGCCGCGGAAACCAAGGCGCTGGCGGAAAAGGCCAATGCCATGGCCAAACGCCGCGATTCGCAATGGGACAAGGCGCCGAAGACCGCCGCCGAAGCGCGAGCGACGCTGCGCACGCATGCGGGCGGCGCCCAGTCCATGCAGGTGCCGACCGATGCGATGAGCGCGATGACGGTAAGCCGCGACGCCGACGGTCGCCTGCATTTCTCCGAAGGCGATGCCCATCCCGCCCCGGCGGCGACGCAGGAGGTGGGCGAATGAAAACCTCACTCCTCGCCGGCGCGTTGGTCGCCACCCTGTTTGCGGCCTCCGCCCAGGCCGGCACCATCACTCCGGTCAACCTGGACCCGCCGAACCAGGGCTTGAACGACACCGCCCCGCGCGCGCCCGAAGGCGGCAACCCCGGCAAGACCGTGGGCGAACAACGCCGCATCGTCTACCAGTTTGCCGCGGACCTATGGGGTTCGGTGCTGAACAGCAAAGTGGAAACCCGCGTCGGCGCCAGTTTCCAGCCGCTGGCCTGCACCGCGACCGGCGCCACGCTGGGATCTGCTGGCCCGTTCTGGATCTGGAATTCGCCGGACTTTCCGATTCCCGGCGCCTGGTATCACCAAGCGCTGGCCAACTCGCTCGCGGGCGTCAATCTGATGGCGGGCGATCCGGCTTATGTCGCGCCCAATGACATCGAGATCAACAGCCGTTTCAACGCCAACCTGGGCGGCAGCAATCCAGACGGCACGCCCTGCTTGACCGGCAGCGGCTGGTACTACGGCCTCGACGGCGTCACTCCGCCCGGCAAGATCAGCTTCCTCGACGTGGTCATGCACGAGATCGGCCATGGCCTGGGCTTCTCCGGCTTCGTCGGCTACAGCAGCGGCGTGCTCGGCGAGCGCGTCGGCACGCCCGGCGTCAACGACGTCTACACCTTCAGCGCTTTCGACAACGTCAAGAACCTGCGCTTCACCGACGCCGGCATGGCCAATGCCGACCGCGCCGCCGCGATGCGCACGCCGGGACGCACGTCGTGGGATGGCGCCGGGGTGAAGGCCAGCGTGCCGTCGGTTCTCACCACGCCGTTGATCCTGTTGCAGGCGACGGGGACGTTGAACGCCAACTACCAGTTCTACGGCACCGCGTCGTTCGGCCCCGCAGCCACCTCCGCCAACTTCGGCGGCGAGGTCGCGTTGGCCAACGATGGCGTCGGCGACACGGCCGATGCCTGCGAAGCCCTGCCCGCCGGCAGCCTCAGCGGCAAGGTCGCCTTCGTCAACCGCGGCACTTGCGGATTCGAGTTCAAGACGGTCAACGCGCAGAACGCCGGTGCGACGGCGGTGATCATCGGCAACGTCGCCAGTTCGGGCTCGCCGGCCACCGCGCCGGGCATGGCCGACGATCCGACCTTGTCCGCCGGCATCCCCGCGCTCAGCCTCAACCTGGCCGATGCCAACGCCTTCCGTACCGCATTGCCGGGCATCTCGGTCGTGCTCGGCACGGTCCCGGGGCGCGTGGCCGGCGCCGACGCGGGCGGACGCGCGCTGCTGTACACGCCAGCCACGGTGGCCGGCGGTTCGACGTTCTCGCACTTCGACACCAGCCTGACCCCGAACGCGCTGATGGAACCGGCGATCAACGATTCGCTGGCGGCGAACGCCCTGGTCGATCTGACCGTGGACCTGTTCGCCGACGAAGGTTGGCGGATCGATGCAAGAAACGCCCGCATAAGCGGCTGCGATACCGGAGTGAAGTTGTACACCTCCGGCGGACTGATCGCCGGCGCCAACGTGCAGGCGTGGAACCAGTTGTGCCACACCAACACGAACGGCAAGAACGGCTATCAATCGTGCATGAGCGCTTACGCCGCCAGTGCGCAAGCCGCGGGTCTGCTGCTCGACAACCAAGCCGACCAGGTCATGGCCTGCGTGACCAAGGCGAAACTGCCGAAATAACCAGATCGGCAACTTGCGACCCGGAACCGGCGCCCTTGCGGCGCCGGTTTTTTTCTTGCGCCGGGGATACCGCTTTCCATGCGCCGAAGTCGTAACGGTAACGGCGGGCGGGGAGGCGGGCGTATCATTCGCCCATCCAAGGAGTCGAAGATGACCTACCCCTACACCCGCCTGCGGCGCATGCGCCGCGATGATTTTTCCCGTCGGCTGATGCGCGAGAACGTGCCGACGGCGAACGACCTCATCTACCCGGTGTTCGTGCACGAGGAAAAGGGACGCGCACCGGTGCCTTCGATGCCGGGCGTGGAACGGCTGTCGATCGACGAACTGCTGCGCGTCGGCGAACAGGCATTGGAGCTTGGCGTGCCGGTGCTGGATCTGTTCGGCGTGCCGGATCCGACCGCGAAGACCGCCGACGGCGCCATCGCCTGGGACGAGGACGGCATCGTTCCGCGGGCGATCCGCGCGTTGAAGTCGCGCTTCCCCGAACTGGGCGTGATGAGCGACCAGGCGCTGGATCCGTACACAACGCACGGCCAGGACGGGCTGATCGACGACAGCGGCTACATCCTCAACGACGACACCATCGAAGCGCTGGTGAAACAGTCGTTGGCGCATGCCGCCGCCGGCGTGGACATCGTTTCGCCCAGCGACATGATGGACGGGCGCATCGGCGCGATCCGCGAAGCGCTGGAATCGGCCGGTTTCGTCAACACCCGGATCATGTCGTACGCGGCCAAGTACGCCTCGGCGTTCTACGGCCCGTTCCGCAATGCGGTCGGCAGCGCCGGCAGCCTCGGCAAGGGCAACAAGTTCACCTACCAGATGGATCCGGCCAATTCCGACGAGGCGCTGCGCGAAGTGGCGCTGGACATCGACGAAGGCGCCGACATGGTGATGGTCAAGCCGGGCCTGCCGTACCTGGACGTGATCCGCCGGGTCAAGGACGAATTCGGCATGCCGACTTTCGCCTACCAGGTCAGCGGCGAATACGCGATGCTGAAGGCCGCCGCGGCCAACGGCTGGCTGGACGAGAAGGCCTGCGCGCTGGAAGCGCTGACCGCGTTCAAGCGCGCCGGCGCCGACGGCGTGCTGACCTATTTCGCGCTGGACGCGGCGCGATGGCTGAAGGAACCAACGTAATCTCCCTTGTGTGGGAGCGACGTAAGTCGCGAAGCTTTTGCCTCACCGGAACACCGATCGCGACTCGCGTCGCTATAAAAGAAACCGAGGAATCGCAGATGAACCGCTATGCCGTCTTCGGCCACCCCATCGCCCATTCGCTGTCGCCACGCATCCATACCGCGTTCGGCCACCAGCTCGGACTCGATGTGCGCTACGCCGCCATCGACGCCGCGCCGCAGGCTTTCGCCGAGGCATTGGAGCGTTTCGCCGCCGACGGCGGCCGCGGCGCCAACGTGACGATGCCGTTGAAGGAAGCCGCGTTCGCGCTCAGCGCGCAACTGACCGAGCGCGCACGGCGCGCCGGCGCGGTGAACACGCTGACCCGCATCGATGGCCAGATCGG
>DASRYD010000221.1:0-5526 GCA_035653955.1 Pseudoxanthomonas sp. | reverse complement strand
GCGCGCGGACACGGCGCCGACATCGCCGGCCTGCGCGCCCGCCAGCTGAAAGCGGCCGATTTCGTGCATTTCGATTGGCTGCTGTGCGCCGACACACAGAACTTGCGGGATGCGCGCAGGACCGCGCCTGCCGGTCTGGCGGAGAAGGCCGTGCTGTTGCTCGACTGGGCCGGCCTCGAATCGGGTGGCGAAGTCGCCGATCCGTACTACGGCGACGCCGGCGATTTCGAACGCGCCTGGATGCAGGTCGACGCCGCGGCGCAACGCATCGTCGCGCGCATCGCCAACCGGATCGCCGTGCGGCATCCGGCATAATGGCCGCGATGGCCAACGAGCCCTCCAATGCCTTCGACGGCAAGGCTTTCGCCGCCGGCCTGAGCACCGCGCCGGGCGTGTACCGCATGTACGCGACCGATGGCAGCCTGCTGTACGTGGGCAAGGCCGGCGCGCTGCGCAAGCGTGTCGCCAGCTACTTCAACAGTTCGCCTAAGACGCCGCGCACGCTGGCGATGCTGGCTCAGGTCGCGCGGATGGACGTGACCGTCACCCGCACCGAGGCCGAGGCGCTGCTGCTGGAAAACCAGCTGATCAAGTCGCTGGTCCCGCGCTACAACGTGATGCTGCGCGACGACAAGAGCTATCCGTACGTGCTGCTGACCCAGGAGCCGTGGCCGCGCATCGCCATGCATCGCGGCCCGCGTGCGGTGCCGGGGCGCTATTTCGGTCCGTACCCGGCGGTGGGTGCGGTGCACGAGACGCTGAACCTGATGCAGAAGCTGTTCAAGTTGCGCAATTGCGAAGACAGCGTGTTCCGCAACCGTTCGCGGCCGTGCCTGCAATACCAGATCGGCCGTTGCAGCGCGCCGTGCGTGGGCCTGGTGCCCGCGCGGGAATACACCGAGTCGGTACGCCGCGCCACACTGCTGCTGGACGGCCGCAGCGACGAACTGACCGGCGAACTGACCGCGTCGATGGAAGCGGCCAGCGCGCGCCTGGATTTCGAGGAAGCCGCGCGCCTGCGCGACCTGGTCGCCAGCATCCGCAGCCTGCAGGCGCGCCAGTACGTCGACGGCCACGCCGCCGATCTCGACGTACTCGCCTGTGCGATGCAGGGCAGCGCGGCCTGCGTGCTGCTGCTGGCGTTCCGCGATGGTCGCAACCTCGGTACGCGGGCTTTCTTTCCGAGGACCAACGGCGAGGACAGCGCCAGCGAGGTGCTGGCGGCTTTCGTGTCGCAGTACTATGCGGAGCAGATACCGCCAGCGGAAATCGTGCTGGATCGCGAGATCCCCGACGCGGCGTTGATCGAGGCGGCGCTGGGCGCGGCGGCCGGGCGCAAAGTGCAATTGAAGTGGAACGTGCGCAGCGAGCGCGCCGGCTACCTCGACCTGGCCAGGCGCAATGCCGAAGTCACGCTGGCGACGGAGTTGTCCAGCCGCGGCGCGCAGCACGCGCGCAGCGAAGCCTTGCGCGAACTGCTCGACTTGCCCGAACCGGCCAAACGAATCGAGTGCTTCGACATCAGCCACACCATGGGCGAAGCGACCGTGGCGTCCTGCGTGGTTTTCGACGCGGCCGGGGCGGTGCGCGGGCAATACCGCCGCTACAACATTTCCGGCATCGAGCCAGGCGACGATTACGCGGCGATGCGCCAGGCATTGGACCGCCGGTTCCGTCGCGCGGTCGAGGAGAACGGCGTGCTTCCCGACGTGCTGTTGATCGACGGCGGCGCCGGGCAACTGGCGCAAGCCAAGGCCGTATTGGCCGACCTCGGCATAGACAGCGTCGTGCTGGTCGGCGTGGCCAAGGGCGAGGAGCGTAGGCCCGGACACGAAACCCTGGTGCTGGCCGATGGCCGCGAATTGCGGCCGGGCGCGGCTTCGCCCGCGCTGCAGCTGATCCAGCAGGTACGCGACGAGGCGCACCGCTTCGCCATCACCGGCCATCGTGGCCGCCGGCAGAAGGCGCGCATGACCAGCAAGCTCGAGGACATCGAAGGCATCGGCCCGCGCCGTCGCGCCAGCCTGTTGAAGCATTTCGGCGGACTGGCCGGATTGAAGGCCGCCGGCGAGGACGAGATCGCCCGTGTCGAAGGCATCAACGCCGCGCTCGCCGCGCGAATCTACGCTAACCTGCACGGGTTGGCGCCGCCCTTGTCGCCATCCCCGACCGGCAACGAATGAAGTTCACCCTCCCGACCTGGCTGACCCTGCTGCGCATCGTGCTGATTCCGGTGCTGGTGCTGGTGTTCTACCTACCGTACCGGTGGACCAACTTCGCCGCGGTGTTCGTGTTCGTGCTGGCCGCGGTGACCGATGCGCTGGACGGCTGGATCGCGCGCCGCTACGACTTGCATTCGGCGTTCGGCGCCTTCCTCGATCCGGTCGCGGACAAGCTGATGGTCGCGGTATCGCTGTTCCTGATCGTGCAGGGCCATCCGACGCCGTGGATGGCGTTCTGGGCCGCGGTGATCGTCGGCCGCGAAATCGCGGTGTCGGCGCTGCGCGAATGGATGGCCGAAATCGGCCAGCGCGCCAAGGTCAAGGTCGCGACCATCGGCAAGATCAAGACCATCGCGCAGATGGTCGCGCTGGGCTGCCTGTTGTATTCGGTGACGCCGCAGCAGCAGTTCGACCCCGGCGCCGGCATCTGGCTGGGCAAGACGATTTTCCACCTCGGCGACTGGCTGCTGGCGGTGGCCGCGGTGCTGACGTTGTGGTCCGGGGTCCAGTACCTGCATGCGGCATGGCCGAGCTTGCGCGCCGATGAACAAGCGGCTGTTGACAGTTCCAGAAAGGACGGTAGAATTTCGCGCCTCACCCCGCGGGAATAGCTCAGTTGGTAGAGCACGACCTTGCCAAGGTCGGGGTCGCGAGTTCGAGTCTCGTTTCCCGCTCCAGTTTTCGCAAAGCCCCGGCCAAGCCGGGGTTTTGTTTGTCGGCGGCGCCATCTGCGTTATGGTGTCGCCGGACGTCACCGGCCTGGTGGCAGAGTGGTCATGCAGCGGACTGCAAATCCGCGTACGCCGGTTCAATTCCGACCCAGGCCTCCACATGCGCATGAAAAAAGCCCGCATCGCTGCGGGCTTTTTTCATGCGGGGCCCCGTGTTCAAGGGGCCGGATCGACCACGATCACTTCGATGCCCAACCGCTGCAGGCCCTCGCGGTATTCGGCGCTGATGCCGGGGTCGGTGATCACGGTGTGGACTTGGTCGAGCAGGGCGATGCGATGCAGGCTGACCCGGCCGAACTTCGACGCGTCGGTCAGCACCACGACCCTGCGCGCTCGCTCGACCATGCGGTGGTTGAGGCTGGCTTCGGCCTCGTGGTGAGTGGTCACGCCGAACTGCAGGTCGAAACCGTCCACGCCCAGGAACAAGGTGTCGAAACTGTAGGCGCCGAGACTGGCCTCGGCCTGGCTGCCCTGCAGCGACAGCGCCTGCTTGCGCAGCAGGCCGCCGGTCATGCGCAGCTCCACGCCGGGGGCGTTGGCCAGTTCCCAGGCGACGTTGAGGCCGTTGGTCATCACGATCACGTTCTGGTGCAGGCGCAGGTGTTGCGCCAGCATCATCGTGGTCGAACCCGAATCGATGATGATGCTGTCGCCCGGCTTGACCAGCCGCGCCGCGCAGGCGCCGATCGCGTCCTTCAGCGGATGGTTCAGTTCGTCCTTCTCGTGGATGTCCTGTTCCTGCGGTGGCGTGCGCACCAGCGCCGCGCCGCCATGGTTGCGCGTGGCCAGGCCCTGCGACTCGATGTGGGTCAGGTCGGCGCGGATCGTCACCGACGACACGCCGAAGCGCTCGACCAGGTCGGAAACGTGCACGACGCCGTGCTGGATCAGCAATTGCATGATCTGTTCGCGGCGTTGGCGGGTGTTGCGCATGTCGAATCCCCTTTCGATGCTGGAACGCTGCTCAGCGCGGCCCGGCCGCGTTGCGTGCGCAGGCGCGGGCGTACTCGGCGAGGCGACTGGAAACCTTGTGCCGGACCAGCGCCAGCGGTTCGACCTGCAGCCGGCCTTCGACCACGGCCCGGTATTGTTCGGGCAGGTGCTGGCTGAGCAGGGTCGACGGCGGCGCGTGGCGGCGCAGGTTGTCGACCAGCCTGTCCACCGCCTTCTTCACTTCGGCGTCGCCCCAGTAGTAGCGGCAACGGTCGCTCAGCGCATAGCGGCGCAACAGGCGCAGTTCGCGTTCGTCGCCATGGTAATGGTTCCGCCAGTCCTTGGGGCGCTCGACCATGCGGCGGTCGAGGGTTTCGACCAGATTCGAGCGCTCGGCTTCCGGCAGCAGTTCGTCCTCTATCTTCGCCAGCGCGAACAGCGCTTCGCGCAAGGCGAAGGTCGCGGCGGGACCGACCTTGAGGATGGCGAAATGATCGCGCACCAGGGCGTGCAGCGAGGCTTCGGTCTGGTAGTCGGTGGAATGCGCCTCGAACACGATGCGCGGCTGTTGCTCGAGGAAATCCGACAGCGCTGTCGCGGCAGCGGGCGCGTAGTGCTGGACGTCGCTGTGGTCGAAATCGACGCCGGGTTGCACGACCATCGCGATCACGCGCCGCCATGCATCCTGCAGGTCCGGCGCGGCGAAGGCCTGGCGGTGGATTTCCAGGGTCTTCGCCGCGGCCTGCGGCGTGGTCACCTGCACGCCGCCGCCCAGCGAGCTTTCGCCGCCGGGCACCGGCACCTCGGTGCCGATCACGTACACCGGCGGGGGCAGTCCGGCTGCGGCCGCGGTGCTCTCGGCGATGCGCGCCAACTCGGCCGAACGCGCGGCGACGGTTTCGTCGGGCAATGGGGTCGGGTCGTCGGCGCAGGACATGCTGCAGTCGAGGTGGATCTTGTGGAAGCCGGCGGCGACATAGGCGCGGATCAGTTCGCGCGCGTTGACCATCGCTTCTTCGGCCGGAAGCTTCCGCCATGCGTTCGGGCCGAGGTGGTCGCCGCCGAGGACCAGGCGTCCGGCCGGAAAATCCTGCGTGCGCGCCAGTTCCAGCACGTAATCGCGGAACTGCGCCGGATCCATGCCGGTGTAGCCGCCGAACTGGTCGACCTGGTTCGACGTCGCCTCGATCAGCAACGTCGTGTCGTAATGCCGCGCCACCTGCATCGCCGCCAGCAGCACCTGCTCGTGGCTGCAGCAGACGCTGTAGATGCCGACGTTGTCGCCGCGACGGTGGGTGTCGATGAGGACCTGGATCGGGGACAAGGCGGATGCTCCGTGGGAATGGGGAAGTCAGCGCGCCCGGTCGCATTGGCGCGCGAGCAGTGCCGCGCCGCGCGCACCGCCGGCATCGCCGAATTTCGGCGGCAGGATCGGCGGCACGCCGGCGCTCCTGAACAGGTGCGCAGCGATGGCGGAAGGCAGGTCGCGGTACAGCGATTCGAGCTTGGACAGGCCGCCGCCCAGCACGATGACATGCGGGTCCAGCGCCATCACCACGCCGGCCAGTGCATGGCCGAGCAGGTCGCGATGGATGTCCAGCGCGCGTCGCGCCGCGGCGTCGCCGGCCTGCGCCTGTGCG
>DASRYD010000220.1:0-1933 GCA_035653955.1 Pseudoxanthomonas sp. | reverse complement strand
CCTCGTCCGCGCGCCCGGGCTTGGCGTGGAGCGTCGCGAAGAGATCCAGCGGCGCCTCGATGCGCCGCGGCAGGTCGCCTTCGCCGACGGCATTCACGGCCGCACCCGGGTGTCCGTGGCGATCCAGTTCACTTCCCAGTGCTTGCCGCCGTCGTCCGAATAGGCCTGTTCGAAGCGAGCCGAATCCGTGCCGGTCGCGGAAATGACGAAACGAACCAGGACTTCGCGCCCGTCGTCCATTGTTTCCGTGCCGTAGAACTCCCCGCGCCCATGGTCGAACCCACCGAAGACCGGACGGGTGAACGCGCCGCTGCGCATGCTTGCGTAATGCAGTCCCCATTGGCGGGCCTGCGGGTTATAGAGACGCAGGCTGGCGCCTTCGATGCGACCGGCCGTTCCCTGCACCCGCAACTCGACCAGATTGGCGGGTCCATCCCGCACCTTGCGCACGACCGTAGTGCCTGCGTATTCGGCCCATTCGTTGGAACCGGAAAGCGGCCGGACCAGGCGGCGCAACTGGGTCTTCCACACGCCGATTTCCCAATCGAAATCGTGCCCGCCGTCGCGTTCAGTCGCCGCAGCCGCGGCTTCGCTACCATGGCCCGCGACCGGCAGCGTAAGCGCGATTGCCAGCGCCAACAGCATTGAAACTCGAAATATCCCGATATCGCCGCGCACGAGCTGTCCTCCGTTCGACCAGGCCCATGGATAACCGGCTGGAAAACCATGTTCAAGAACGCACCTGCGGGTAAGTACCCGCGTCCGCCGCGCGCCAATCCGCTTCCGGGCTGTCCGTTGGCCGCGGCGTTCGCCGCCTTCGGCGGCAAGTGGAAACTCACCCTGCTTTACTGGATCGGCCGCGAGCAATCGCATTTCTCCTCGCTGCATCGGCGTGCGGCGCCCATCTCGCCCAAGGTGTTGACCGAGCAACTGCGCGAACTGGAAGCGGACGGGCTCATCGAACGCATGCCGCTTGGCCCGGTTCCCGCCCCCGTGACGTATGCGCTGACCCGCTACGGTCGCAGCGTGCTGCCGGTAGTCGAAGCCGTCCGCACCTGGGGCGAAGCGCACCTGCAGCGCAACGAGGCACGCGTGGCGCCGCTTGCGACATCCTGCAATGCGGCGGTCGAGATTGAGGAGATCGTTCCGCCGGCTCCATGACGGCCGAAGTCCATCGGAGAGCTTGCGACGCTTTCCGGCCACGACGCATCCATACCGTAGGAATCCTTTTTGCAGGAAGAAGACGATGCGCTCGTGGCTCCTGGTGCTGTTGTTGCTGGTCCCGCATTCCGTCGTGGCCGCGACGTCGACGCAGAACTGGATCGTCATCGTCGACTTGTGGGGCAATCCGGTCTACCAATCGATGGATCTGGTACGCGACGGCGACCTGTTGCGCGGCAAGATCGACGGCGATCCGCTGCAAGGGCACAGGCATGGCGACGAGGTCGATTTCGTTTCCACCGATGCGCGCGGCAAGCAGTACCGTTTCTCCGGCAAGATGTCGGGCGAAGAATTGTCCGGCAGCGCCGATTTCCCCGATCCCAACGACGATTCGCGGCGGGTCGTCCACGCGTTCCATGCCCGGCCTATCCCGCAACGTCCCGCCGGCGGGCCGCGTCGCCACGAATTCGTCCCCGATGGATACGCCAACGAATTCAGTCCGCATCGCGCACCGGTATTGACGATCTGGCCGGGCGATTCGGTGCATACGCGCACGCTGGATTCGGGCGGCGTCGACGAACACGGCGTCACCCGTGCGCTCTTCGGAAACCCGCAGAACGGGCCGTTCTTCGTGGCCGGCGCCGAACCCGGGGACACCCTGGTGGTGAAGATCGAGCGTCTGCGCACCAACCGCGGCTATGCCGACAGCCTGGATGGCGTCGTCGGCCGCGCGCTGGGTCAATCGCTGGCGGCGAACGCAGCCAGCCTGGGC
>DASRYD010000219.1:0-2817 GCA_035653955.1 Pseudoxanthomonas sp. | reverse complement strand
AGGAGCGACGTAAGTCGCGATGCTTTTCGGCAACGAGATCAGTGCATCGCGACTTACGTCGCTCCTACAGTGGAGTTCCACTGCAAGCCGGGGCTACAGGAACAGCTCGATGGCGTCGTTGGCGAAGCGTCGCCCCAGTTCGGTCGGCACGATGCGCCCGCCATCGCGTTCCAGCCAACCGTTGTCGAGCGCCTGCTGCAACGGTGCCGCGATGGCGCTTTCCGGCAGGTCCGTGGTCGATGTGAAGCCGGCCAGGGTGAACCCCTCGCGCAGGCGCAACGCATTCAACATGAATTCGAACGGCCGTCGCGCCGCGTCGATGCGGTCGTCGCCGCCGATCGCCTGTTGCGTGCCGGCAGCGGCCAGGTACGCGGTCGGATGCTTGATCTTCCAGCGGCGCAGGATCGCCTGCTCGCTGCCCAGGGTGATCTTGCCGTGCGCGCCGGCGCCGATGCCGAGGTAGTCGCCGAAGCGCCAGTAGTTCAGATTGTGCGCGCATTGCCGGTCCGGCTGCGCATACGCGCTGACTTCGTACTGCGCGTAGCCGGCGTCGGCCAGCAGCGCCTGGCAATGCTCCTGCATGTCCCAGGCCGCGTCGTCGTCGGGAATGCCCTTCGGCGGCCTGGCGAAGAACACCGTGTTCGGTTCCAGCGTCAGCTGATAGTGCGAGACGTGCGTAGGCCGCAGGGCGAACGCACGGCGCAGGTCGTTCTCGGCCATCGCCAGCGTCTGTTGCGGCAGCGCGTACATCAGGTCGAGGTTGAAATTGTCGAAGCCGGCATCCTGCGCCAGCTTGACCGCCGCTTCGGCCTCGCTGCTGTCGTGGATACGGCCCAGCCGCTGCAGGCAGCCGTCGTCGAAGCTCTGGATGCCGAAGCTGATCCGGTTCACCCCGGCCCTGCGGTATTCCTCGAAGCGGCCGTGTTCGGCGGTGCCGGGATTGGTTTCCAGGGTGATTTCGCAACCCGGCGCGAAGCGCAGCCGGCTGCTGGCTTCCTGCAGGAAGCGGTCGATGCCTTGCGGCGGGAACAGGCTGGGCGTGCCGCCACCGAAGAACACCGTCTGCACGGTGCGGCCCCAGACCAGCGGCAGGTCGAAATCGAGGTCGCGCAGCAATGCGTCGACGTATTCGCCGAACGGCAGTTCGCCCTTGCCCTGGTGCGAGTTGAAGTCGCAATACGGGCATTTGCGTATGCACCAGGGCAGATGCACGTACAGCGACAGGGGGGGGGGGATGAGCATATGCGTATTGTAGGAGCGCCCCAGGGCGCGACGAGGTTTCTCGCAAAGGCCTATCGCGCCCAGGGGCGCTCCTACAGGGCTGCGAGTAGTCTTTGCCGCAGCGCGACCAGCGCCTTGCCGCGATGGCTCAGCCGGTTCTTCAGCTCCGCCGGCATCTCCGCGGCGGTCCGGCTGCGTTCGACATCGAGGAACACCGGGTCGTAGCCATGGCCGCCGTCGCCGTGCCGTTCGAACGCGATGCGGCCGCGCCATTCGCCTTCGGCGATCAACGGTTGCGGATCGTCGGCATGGCGCACCAGCACCAGCACGCAATAGAAATGCGCGCCGCGTTGTTCTTCGGGCACGTCGCGCAGTTCGTGCAGCAGCTTGTCGATATTGGCCTGTGCGTCGCCGTGCACGCCGCTGTAGCGCGCCGAATACAGCCCCGGGGCGCCATGCAGCGCATCGACGCACAGGCCGGAATCGTCGGCCAGCGCGGGCAGGCCGGTCAGGGCCGTGGCATGGCGCGCCTTTAGCAGCGCGTTTTCGACGAAGGTGACCGCGGTTTCCTCGGCATCCTCGACGCCCAGCTCGGACTGGGCGACCAGTTCGACGCCGGCATCGCCCAGCAACTCGCGCAATTCCTGCAGCTTTCCCTGGTTGGAGGACGCCAGGACGAGCTTCATCGGGGCCGGCTTCATGCGCGCGGCTCGATCAGGTCCCAGCGGTTGCCGTACAGGTCGCGGAACACGACGACCGTGCCATAGGTTTCGTGCCGAGGCGCCTCTTCGAAATGCGCGCCGGCGGCGCTCAGCCGTGCGTGGTCGCGGACGAAATCGTCGGTATGCAGGAAGAAGCCCACGCGCCCGCCATGCTGGTTGCCGACGCCCGCCTGCTGGACCGGCGTCGTCGCCTGCGCCAGCAGCAGGCTGAAATGCGTATTGCCAGCGGGTGCCATGCGCACCCAGCGCTTGCCCTCGCCGCGATCGTCGTCCTCGAGCAGGACGAAGCCGAGCGCATCGCGGTACCAGGCGATCGCTTCGTCGTAGTCGCGCACCAGCAACGCGACCAGGGCGATATGCCGGCTCATTGCGCCAATGCGGCGCGCTGCGCGGCGAACAGTTCGCCGATGCCCTTTTCGCCCAGCGCCAGCAAGGCATCCAGTTCGTCGCGGCGGAAGGCGTGGCCTTCGGCGGTGCCCTGCAGCTCGATGAAGCCGCCGCCGTCGTTCATCACCAGGTTCATGTCGGTATCGCAGTCGCTGTCCTCGGCGTAGTCGAGGTCCAGTACCGGCACGCCGCGATAGACGCCGACCGATACCGCGGCGACCGCACCGAGGATCGGATCGCGCTTGAGCGCGCCCTGCTTCTTCAGTCCGTTCACCGCATCGACCAGCGCCACATAGGCGCCGGTGATCGCCGCAGTGCGGGTGCCGCCATCGGCTTGCAGCACGTCGCAGTCCAGGGTGATGGTGCATTCGCCCAATGCGGCGCGGTCGACGCAGGCGCGCAGCGAACGGCCGATCAGGCGCTGGATTTCCAGGGTGCGGCCGCCCTGCTTGCCTTTCGCCGCCTCGCGGTCGCCGCGGGTGTGGGT
>DASRYD010000218.1:0-3434 GCA_035653955.1 Pseudoxanthomonas sp. | reverse complement strand
CCTCCTCGGCCGCCATCGCCAGCACCATCGCGCAGAGCAGCGCGCCACAGATCGTCACCGGCCTGCCGGATTTCACCACCCTGGTACAGCAGGTCGGTCCCGGTGTGGTCAACATCGAAGCCAAGGTCACGCCAAAGAAGGTGTCGCGCCAGCAGATGCCCGACGACGAGGAAATGCCGGAGTTCTTCCGACGCTTCTTCGGCCCGGGCTTCCAGATGCCCGGGCCGCAGCAGCCGCGCGGAGGCATGTCGGCGGGCAGCGGTTTCATCATTTCGCCGGATGGTTACGTGCTGACTAACCAGCACGTGGTGGACGGCGCGGACACGGTAACGGTGAAGCTGACCGACCGGCGCGAGTTCAAGGCCAAGGTCGTCGGCGGCGATCCGCAATACGACGTTGCCCTGCTGAAGATCGACGCCAGCGGCCTGCCCAGCATCCGGATCGGCGATTCCAACAAGCTGAAGCCTGGCCAGTGGGTGGTCGCGATCGGTTCGCCGTTCGGCATGGATCACTCGGTCACCGCGGGCATCGTCAGCGCGGTCGGCCGCAGCCAGGGTGCGGACCAGCGCTATGTGCCGTTCATCCAGACCGACGTGGCGATCAATCCGGGCAATTCCGGCGGCCCGCTGCTGAACACCAGCGGTGAAGTGGTCGGCATCAATTCGCAGATCTTTTCGCGCTCCGGCGGCTACATGGGCATCAGTTTCGCGATTCCGATCGACCTGGCGATGGGCGCGGCGGAACAGTTGAAGAAGACCGGGCGAGTCGAGCGCGGGCAGATCGGCGTACAGGTGCAGCCGGTCACCGCCGATAGCGCCAAGGCATTCGGTTTGCCGGATACGCGCGGCGCGCTGATCGGCGATGTGATCGCTGGCAGCGCCGGCGAAAAGGCCGGTTTGCAGCGCGGCGACGTGGTTCGTTCGGTCAACGGCAGGCAAATCGACGATTCCAGCGATCTGCCGCCGGTGATCGGAGGCATGGCGCCGGGTTCGAAGGTACGCCTCGACATCCTGCGCAATGGCAAACCGACGACAGTCGATGTCACGTTGACCCGATTGACCGAGGATGGACTGGCCTCCGGCGGCGGCGAGGACGACGACGGTGCCGCTCCCGGCGAGCCGGCCACCGCGACGTCGGACATCCTCGGCATCAGCGTGGCCGATCTGGGCGCCGACCTACGCAAGCAACTTGGCCTGAAAGCGGGCGAGGGCGTGCGCATCATCGGCGTCGAAGGCGAATCGGCGATGGAAGCGGGCCTGCAGCCGGGGCTGGTGATCCTGCAGGTCGGTCGCACCCCGGTCGGCAGCGTTGCGGCGTTCAATCAGCAACTGCGCGGGGTCAAGGCCGGCGACGTGGTCATGCTGCTGCTACGCGGTCCGCAGGGCGGCACCCGTTTCGCGGCGGTGACCGCAGGCGACAATTGATCTTCCCTTGTTAGGAGCGGGCCCCGCGCGACTGCTTTCCCATCGTGAAGCGGTCGCGGGCAGGGCCCGCTCCTACAAGAGCCGGGAGAGGGGCCGGGCATGCGATAATGGCCCGTTCTCCCGACGACGGCCCGAGCCGCCGCCCCTCATGTCTTCCGATTCGATGCGGAATATCCGCAATTTCTCCATCATCGCGCATGTCGACCACGGCAAATCGACCCTGGCCGACCGCATCATCCAGCTTTGCGGCGGCCTCGAGGCCCGCGAGATGGAAGCGCAGGTGCTCGATTCCAACCCGATCGAGCGCGAGCGCGGCATCACCATCAAGGCACAGTCCGTGTCCTTGCCGTACAAGGCGAAGGACGGACAGACCTACCAGCTCAACTTCATCGACACCCCCGGCCACGTCGACTTCAGCTACGAAGTCAGCCGCTCGCTGGCCGCCTGCGAAGGCGCGCTGCTGGTCGTCGACGCAGCGCAGGGCGTCGAGGCTCAGTCGGTGGCCAACTGCTACACCGCGGTCGAGCAGGGCCTGGAAGTGGTGCCGGTGCTCAACAAGATCGACCTGCCCACCGCCGACATCGAACGGGCCAAGGCCGAGATCGAGGCGGTCATCGGCATCGACGCCACCGACGCCGTGGCGATCAGCGCCAAGACCGGCTTGAACGTGCCCGACGTGCTGGAAGCCATCGTTCAGCGCATTCCGCCGCCGAAGCCGCGCGACACCGACAAGTTGCAGGCGCTGATCATCGACTCGTGGTTCGACAACTACCTGGGCGTGGTCAGCCTGGTACGG
Source organism: Pseudoxanthomonas sp. (assembly GCA_035653955.1). Classification (GTDB taxonomy): domain Bacteria; phylum Pseudomonadota; class Gammaproteobacteria; order Xanthomonadales; family Xanthomonadaceae; genus Pseudoxanthomonas_A. The sequence goes on along the minus strand of DASRYD010000218.1, from coordinate 1,214 downwards.
GTCATGCAGGGCGAGATCGTGCCGGGCAGCAAGATTCTGGTCATGTCGACCGGCCGCACCCACACGGTCGACAAGGTCGGCGTGTTCACGCCCAAGCGCAAGGATCTGCCCAAGCTCGGCGCGGGCGAAGTGGGCTGGATTAACGCCTCGATCAAGGACGTGCACGGCGCGCCGGTCGGCGACACCCTGACCCTGGCCAGCGATCCGGCGCCCAAGCCGTTGCCGGGTTTCCAGGAAATGCAGCCGCGCGTGTTCGCCGGCCTGTTCCCGGTCGATGCCGAGGACTATCCGGCGCTACGCGAGGCGCTGGAGAAGCTGCGCCTGAACGACGCCGCGTTGCGTTTCGAGCCGGAAAGCTCCGAGGCGATGGGCTTCGGCTTCCGTTGCGGCTTCCTCGGCATGCTGCACATGGAAATCGTGCAGGAGCGGCTGGAGCGCGAGTACGACCTCAACCTGATCAGCACCGCGCCGACCGTGGTCTACGAAGTGCTGAAAACCGACGGTTCCATCGTCTCGCTGGACAACCCGGCCAAGCTGCCGCAGACCAACCTGATCGAGGAAGTGCGCGAGCCGATCATCCGCGCCAACATCCTCACCCCGGAAGCCTACATCGGCAACATCATCACCCTGTGCGAGGAGAAGCGCGGCAGCCAGATCGGCATCACCTACATGGGCAGCCAGGTGCAGATCGCCTACGAACTGCCGATGGCCGAGGTGGTGCTGGATTTCTTCGACCGGCTGAAGTCGGTCAGCCGCGGCTACGCCTCGCTGGACTACCACTTCCTGCGTTTCCAGGCCGGCCCCTTCGTCCGTCTGGACACGCTGATCAACGGCGACAAGGTCGATGCGCTGTCGCTGATCGTGCACCGCAGCCATGCCGACCGCCGCGGCCGCGAATTGTGCGAGAAGATGAAGGACTTGATTCCGCGGCAGATGTTCGACGTGGCCATCCAGGCGGCGATCGGCGCGCAGATCATCGCCCGCAGCACGGTCAAGGCGATGCGCAAGAACGTGCTGGCCAAATGCTATGGTGGCGACATCACCCGCAAGAAGAAACTGTTGGAAAAGCAGAAGGAAGGCAAGAAGCGCATGAAGCAGGTGGGCCGGGTGGAAATCCCGCAGGAGGCCTTCCTGGCGGTGCTGCAAGTGGACGGCAAGTAGAATCCGGGAGACGGGAAGAGGGAGACGGGAGGCAGGACCAGGGTTTCCGTGTC
>DASRYD010000217.1:0-2555 GCA_035653955.1 Pseudoxanthomonas sp. | reverse complement strand
CTGCCCGCGACGCTTTCTTGCCGCAATCCGATCGAAGGACATCGCGGGCAGGGCCCGCTCCTACGGGGATTGCGGTTTCTGCAGCGACAGCAAGCCGAGCAATATCGCCAATGCGGCGTATGCGGCCGCGAACTGGAACGCGATCGCGCCACGCAGCCCTTCGAGCTCCCATGGCAAGTAGATGCCGCCGCGCGGATCGACCGAATGGATCACGCCGAACAGGGTCAGCGCCGCGGCCAGCAACAGGATCCCCGCCGCCGCGCGCGTGCGCGTTTCGATCAGCGCGACCAGCGCGGCGGCCCACAGCATCGCGGTGATGATGAAGCCATTGCCCAGCGTGGTGATCGCGGCCAGGTCGGAAAAACCATGCGGATCGTTCGCGGCGAACAGGCCTGCGAAATGATCCGGCGCGATCCAGCCGGGATTGCCCAGCTTGATGTTCAGCAGATAGGCGATCGACGGCAGGAAAGCCAGCGCCACCGCAGCGGCGTGCTTGCGCGGGCTTCCGTGAAAGGCCTGCGTGGTGATGTCCAGCCCGACGTAGACGATGATCGGCGCCAGCACCGCCACCGGCAGCCATTGCACCAGGCCGGCGACGATGCCGAGCATGCCGCCGATGCCGACGAACAACCCGGTCAGCAGCGTGTAGCCGCTGCGCGCGCCCATGTGCTTGTACGCCGGCTGGCCGATGTACGGCGTGGTCTGCGCCACACCGCCGCACAGGCCGGCGACCAGCGTGGCCACCGCTTCGACCAGCAGCACGTCGCGGGTGCGGTAGTCGTCGCCGGCGGCGCGCGCGCTTTCGCTGACGTTGATGCCGCCGACGACCATCAACAGGCCGAACGGCAGCAGCAGCGGCAGGTACTGCACGGTATGCGGCAGACCTTCGATGAAGCCGAGGCTCGGCCACGGCAGCTGCACCGACAGCGGCAGCGGCTCAGGCAGTTGGAAACCCGGCGCGCCCAGACCCGACAGGCCCAGCCCGTAATACAGCGCGATGCCGACGAGGAAAGCGACCAGCACGCCGGGCAGTCTCACCGGCAGGCGACCTTTCGCCACCAGCACGTACAGCAGCAGGCCGAAGGTGACCACGCCGACCACCGGATTGCGCAGCGTTTCGATCAGCGGCAGGAAGCCGAGCAGGGTCAGCGCGGCGCCGCCGATGGAACCCAGCAGGGCCGCGCGCGGCAACACGCGGGTGATCCAGTCGCCGGCGAACGACAACGCCAGCTTGAACGCGCCCATCACCACCAGCGATGCCATGCCGAGCTGCCAGGTGGCGATGGCCGCGGCGTCCGGATCCATGCCTTGCTGCTTGAAGCCGACGAACGCCGGACCCAGCACCAGCAGCGCCATGCCGATGCTGGTCGGCGCATCCAGGCCCAGCGGCATCGCGGTGACGTCGTCGCGACCGGTCTTCGCCGCCAGGCGCCGCGCCATCCACGTGTAAGCCAGGTTGCCCAGCAGCACGCCCAGCGCCGTGCCGGGAAACATCCGTGCGAACACGACCTCCGCCGGGAACTGGAAGATGCCGACCAGTGCCGCGGCGATGAAGCCCAGGATCGACAGGTTGTCGACCACCAGGCCGAAGAAACCGTTGAGGTCGGCCGGAACGAACCAGCGGAGACGGCGACTCGAAGGGGAATGTCCGGATGCGCTCATGGATTCTCTGGGGCGCTCACAGCGCCAGGTGCAGGAACTGGTTGAAATCGCTGGCGACATAGTCGCCGAACGCGGGGCCGGATTCGAACCCGTGCGCCCGGTACAGGGCCAGGGCCGGTTCGAAAGCCGCTCCGCTGCCCGTCTCCAGGCTCAGTCGCGACATGCCGCGCGCACGGGCGACGCCGACGATGTGTTCGAGGATCGCCAACGCCACGCCCTGGCGGAGGAAGTCCGGATGCGTGCGCATCGACTTCAGTTCGCCGTTGCCGTCGGCCAGCGCACGCAATGCGCCGATGCCGGCGATGCGGCCGTCGCGCCATGCGCTCCACACTTCCACATCCGGGCCTTGCAGGCCGGACAGGTCCAGCGCGAACACGCTGCCGGGCGGGGAGTTGGCATGCATCTGCCGCAGGTGCAGGGCCAGCAATTCGCGCGTGGCCGCGCCGGACAGATCGTCGGAACGCAGTTCGAAGGGCATCTGATCGGCCGACAGGCGCAGGGAAACGGGCCGAGTATGCGGTCAGAACGACACTTCCACCCGCTGCTGCGCCCACAGCACCGACTGGTGGCCGGTCGCCCGCTTCCACGCCAGCCGGATCGCCTCGATGTCGGCGCGCCGTTGCGGCGTGTCCTCGTGCAGGATCACCAGCACCTTGGTGTTCAAGCGGTTCGGTTCCTTCGCGCCGCGGAACAGCCATTGGCCGTAGGCGTCGAACACGGTCAGGCCATCGGGGAAACGCGTGGTCACTTCCTTGTCCAGGAACGCGCGCCACTGCGCCTCGCTGATCGGTTCGGCCTGCGGCCGGTCGGCCGGGCCGGTCTCTTCGCCCACGCCAAAGTACAGCTCGCTGCGCACCCAGCCCTGGCCAGCGGACGGGCGTGCGGCATCCCCC
>DASRYD010000216.1:0-5996 GCA_035653955.1 Pseudoxanthomonas sp. | reverse complement strand
CCTCGCCCCGTTGCGGCAGGCGCTGGACGCGGCCGGCTGACGGCCGCTGGCCGGGGGTCGGACGGCGTAGGCTAAACTGCGCCGTTGCCCGACGTGGCCGGAGAGGTTTCCTGAGCGAATGAGCTGGCTGAGCAAGTTGATGCCTTCGGGCATCCGAACCCAAAACAACGCCAACAAGTCCAAGCGCAGCGTCCCCGAGGGGCTGTGGGAGAAGTGCGACAACTGCGGCGCGGTGCTGTATCGGCCCGAGTTGGAGGAAAACCTGGAGGTCTGCCCGAAGTGCGACTTCCACATGCCGATCCGCGCCCGCGCGCGGCTGGCGGTGCTGTTCGACGCGGATGCGCCGACCATCGAGATCGGCGCCGCGCTGGGCCCGACCGACGTGCTCAAGTTCAAGGACCAGAAGAAGTATTCCGAGCGGATCAAGGCGGCGCAGAAGAGCACCGGCGAGCGCGATGCCCTGGTCACCCTGCAGGGCAAGTTGAAGGGCCGCGACCTGGTCGCCAGCGCCTTCGATTTCGCCTACATGGGCGGCTCGATGGGCTCGGTGGTCGGCGAACGCTTCGCGCTGGGCGCGGAGAAGGCGCTGGAAATCGGTTCGCCGTTCGTCTGCTTCTCCGCCAGCGGCGGCGCGCGCATGCAGGAGAGCCTGTTCTCGCTGATGCAGATGGCCAAGACCTCGGCCGCGCTGGCCAAGCTGCGCGAAGCGGGCCTGCCGTACATCTCGGTGCTGACCCACCCGACTACCGGCGGCGTGTCGGCCAGCTTCGCCATGCTCGGCGACGTCAACATCGCCGAGCCGAACGCGCTGATCGGCTTCGCCGGGCCGCGGGTGATCGAACAGACCGTGCGCGAGACCCTGCCGGAAGGCTTCCAGCGTTCCGAATTCCTGCTCGACCACGGCGCCATCGACCAGATCTGCGATCGCCGCGAGATGCGCGAACGCCTGGCCACGCTGCTGGCGATGATGATGCGCCAGAGCAAGCCGTCTGGCGGCATGCCGGCCGACGACACGGTGCAGGCGGCATGAGCCAGCGCAAATACTTCGGCACCGACGGTATCCGCGGTCGTGTCGGCGAGGGCCCGATCTCGGCCGATTTCATGCTGCGCCTGGGCAATGCCTACGGCCATGCGCTGGTCGAGGCGGGCGGACGCGGCGGGCGCCGGCCGATGGCGATCATCGGCAAGGACACGCGCATTTCCAACTACATGTTCGAAGCCGCGCTGGAAGCGGGGCTGGTCGCCGCCGGCGTCGACGTGCAATTGCTCGGCCCGATGCCCACGCCCGCGGTGTCGCACATGACCCGCGCGCTGCGCGCCGACGGCGGCATCGTCATCTCCGCTTCGCACAATCCGCATCACGACAACGGCATCAAGTTCTTCTCGGCCGAAGGCGAGAAGCTCGACGACGCCACCGAACTGGCGATCGAAGCGGCGCTGGAGCGGTCGTTCCGCACGGTGCCTTCCGAACAACTCGGCAAGGCCGTCCGCACCCGCGATGCCATCGGCCGCTACGTCGAGGCCTGCAAGAACTCGGTGCCGCGCGACTTCGATCTCGGCGGCATGCGCATCGTGGTCGATTGCGCCAACGGCGCCACCTACCAGGTCGGCCCGATCGTGCTGCGCGAACTCGGCGCGACGGTCGAGGCCATCGGCGACACGCCGAACGGCCTGAACATCAACGACGGCATCGGCTCCACCCATCCGGAAGCGCTGGCCGCGCGCGTGCGCGAGAGCGGCGCCGACCTCGGCATCGCCTTCGACGGCGATGGCGACCGCGTGCTGTTCGTCGACGCAACGGGCGAAGTGGTCGACGGCGACGGGCTGATCTACGTGCTGGCGACCGACTGGCAGCGCAGCGGTCGCCTGCAAGGCGCCGTGGTCGGCACGCTGATGACCAACTACGGGCTGGAGAAGGCATTGGCCGAGCGCGGCATCGCTTTCGTCCGCGCCAAGGTCGGCGACCGTTACGTGCACCAGGCGCTGATCGAAGGGCAGGGCATCCTCGGCGGCGAAGCCTCCGGCCACATCCTGTGCCTGGACCGGGTCAGCACCGGCGACGGCATCGTCAGCGCGCTGCAGGTGCTGGAAGTGCTGAAGCGCAATGGCACCGGCCTGCGCGAGGCGCTGGATGGCCTGAAGATGCTGCCGCAGAAAACCGTCAACGTGCGCCTGAACGGCGATGCGAAGAAGGTGGTCGAGGCGGAAGCCGTGCGGGCCGCGTTGGTCGATGCCCAGACGGCGGTATCCGGCCGCGGCCGCGCCTTCCTGCGTCCGTCCGGCACCGAGCCGGTGGTGCGCGTGACCGTCGAGGCCGACGACGACGCGCTGATGCAAGCCACATTGGAAAAGCTGTCCGGGGCGGTGCGCGCGGCGGCAAGCTGATTTTTCTGGGGTTCCTTCTTCCTCCGGGAGAAGGTGCCCGCAGAGCGGATGAGGGCGGGGGCCGTCGTCCGCCTTGGAACTTCCGCAGGCCATCGTTCTCCCGCCCTCATCCGGCGCCACGCGCCACCTTCTCCCGGAGGGGGAAGGAAAACCCGAGCAAACACATGACTTCCCGCATTCCCACCCTCGACATCACCCGTTACGACGCCGACCGCGAGGCCTTCGTCGCCGAACTCGGCGCGGCCTACCGCGAATGGGGTTTCGCCGGCATCCGCAACCATGGCATCCCGCAGGCGAAAATCGACGCGGCCTACGACGTGTTCAAGGCGTTCTTCGCCTTGCCGGAAGAGACCAAGAAGCGATACCACGTGCCCGGCGGCGGCGGCGCGCGCGGCTACACGCCGTTCGGCGTGGAGACCGCGAAGGATTCCAAGCACTTCGACCTGAAGGAGTTCTGGCACATCGGTCGCGAGATTCCCGACGACTCGAAGTATCGAGAAGTGATGCCGCCGAATCTGTGGCCGACCGAGGTCCCGGGTTTCCGGGAACACGGCTACGGCCTGTACCAGGCGCTGGACCAGCTCGGTTCGCGCGTGCTGTCGGCGCTGGCGCTGCATATCGGCTTGCCCGAGAACTATTTCGCCGACAAGACCAATTCCGGCAATTCGATCCTGCGCCCGATCCATTACCCGCCGATCACCGCCGACGACATTCCCAACGTGCGCGCCGGCGCGCACGAGGACATCAACCTGATCACCCTGCTGGTCGGCGCCAGCGCGGCCGGGCTGGAAGTGAAGTCGAAGCAGGGCGAGTGGGTGCCGTTCACCTCGGATGCCGACACCATCGTTGTCAACATCGGCGACATGCTGCAGCGCCTGACCAACCACGTGTATCCGTCGACCACGCACCGCGTGGTCAATCCGCCGGGCGATGAAGCGCGCAAGCCGCGTTATTCGGTGCCGTTCTTCCTGCACCCGAATCCGGACTTCCTGATCGACGTGCTGCCGTCGTGCGTGACCGCGGACAATCCGAGCCGCTATCCGCAACCGATCACCGCGCAGGGCTACCTGGAAGAACGCTTGCGCGAGATCAAGCTGAAGTAGGAGCGGGCCATGCCCGCGATGCTTTCTTGAAGGGCGAGGTTCCCGCCCTTTTCCCTGCTCACGCCATCCAGAAGAACACCGCCGCCATCCGCTTGTCCTGCAGCGTGCCGCCCCAGTAGCCGCTGGCGCTGTGGATCAGGTTGCTCTGGTACAGCAGCAGGCGGTTGCAGCGGTGTTCTATGGCCACGTCCTCGACGAACGAGGCCGGCGACACGAAGCGCGTGCCCAGGGCTTCGACCAGATTCGTGTGCGGCGGCATCACCACGTTGCCGCCGCGGCCGCCGCCGGGAAGGCGCTGGCGATAGAAGCTGGTGCCGCAGGAATCGGGCACGTCGGGATTCAGGTACAGCACCGCGGCGTAGCGGCACAGCTTGCGCGAATCGGTATGCGGGCGCGGTTCGCATTCGTCGATGCCGACCACCTGCACGCAGTTGTGGTTGAGCTGCGCGCCGTCGGGCGCGCTTTCCACGCGCAACCGTTTCGCGCCGGTGGCCTGCTTCACCAGGGTTTCGACCCGCGCCAGCTCGTCGTCGAGCAGGCCCGGCAGCACGCGCATGCCGGGCCAGCTTTCCGGCTTGTACGGATAACCCTCGACCCAGTCGGTGCGGGCCAGGCAGCGCGCGCGCACCGCGCCGGGATCGGGCAGCACGTCGTCGAACACCCAGTAGTCGCGGCCTTCGGTCGGCTTGCGATAGGGCAGGGTCGGCAGGCGCGGCGGTTGGAAGCTCATGCGACGACTGTATCAGTCGACCTTGCGGTATTTCCTCGAATTGCGCTTCATCAGTCCCAGCATCCACGATTCCGGCAGATGCTTGGCGATGAATGCCAGCAGCTTGTAGCGCCAGCCAGGCACGCAGATCACCTGTCCGCGCTCGGCGGCTTCGATGCCGGCGCGGGCCACGTCGTCGGCCCGCAGCCAGATCCACTTCGGCAGCTTGTCCATCATGCCGCGCGTGCCGGTCACGTCGTGGAATTCCGACAGGGTGAAGCCGGGGCACAGCGCGGTCACGTTGACGCCGCGATCCAGATTCTCCAGGTGCAGCGATTCGCTCAACTTCACCATGTACGCCTTCACCGGCGCGTACAGCGTCTGTCCGTCCGCGCCCGGCACCAGGCCGGCGACCGACGACACGTTGACGATGCGCCCTTGGCCGCTTTCGCGGAGGTCCGGCAGCAGGCGCCAGATCAGTTCGCTGACCGTGCCGACCATCACTTGCAGGAACGCGGCGTGGGTCGGCCAGTCGTTGACCCGGTAGCGGCCCGCCACGCCATAGCCGGCGTTGTTGACCAGGACGCGCACCTTCAGGCCGCGCCGATGGATTTCCTCGACCAGTGCCGCCGGGGCGGCGGGATCGGCCAGGTCGCAGGCGATGACCTCGACCGATACCTGCCTGCGCAGTTCGTCGGCCAACCGTTGCAGGCGATCCTCGCGTCTCGCGGTCAGGATCAGCGGCACGCCACGCGCCGCATATTCGCGGGCGATGGCGGCGCCGATGCCGCTGGAAGCGCCGGTCACCAATGCGTGGCCGGGAGGGTTCGAAGGGGAGGGGGCAGGCGAAAGCGGGGTCATCGGGTATCCTTGCGCGCCGCGAATGGAATGGAAGTGGTCTTACCTATGCGCCGCAAGATTGTCGCCGGAAACTGGAAATTGCATGGCACCCGCCAGTTCGCCACCACGCTGGTGGGCGAAGTCGCTGCCGGTTTGCCGCTGCCGGGGGTCGAGGTGCTGATCCTGCCGCCACTGCCGTACCTGGGCGACCTGATCGAGGATTTCGAAGGCCACGACATCGCCTTCGGCGGGCAGGACGTCAGCCATAACGAGAAGGGCGCCTACACCGGCGAGGTGTCGGCGGCGATGCTGCTCGATGTCGGCGCGCGCTACGGTCTGGTTGGCCATTCCGAACGCCGCCAGTACCACCATGAAAGCAGCGAACTGGTGGCGAAGAAGTTCGTCGCCGCCCGCCACGCCGGTCTGGTGCCGATCCTGTGCGTGGGAGAGACGCTGGAGCAGCGCGAGGCGGGACAGGCGGAGGCGGTGATTGCGGCGCAACTGGCGCCGGTGCTGGCGCTGGCGGGCGTCGAGGGTTTCGACGGCGCTGTGGTGGCCTACGAGCCGGTCTGGGCGATCGGTACGGGCCGCACCGCCAGCCCGGAACAGGCCCAGGCCATGCACGCGTTCGTCCGTGGCCAGATCCGTGCGCACGATGCTAGAATTGCCGATTCCCTGCCGCTGCTGTACGGCGGCAGCGTGAAGCCCGACAACGCCGCGGAACTGTTCGCCCAGGCCGATGTCGATGGTGGGCTGGTCGGCGGCGCTTCGCTGGTGGCGGCCGATTTCCTCGCCATCGCATGCGCGGCGGCGGCAAGTTCCTGAGAACCACAGACATGATGCTGATCCTCAATGTGATTTACGTGCTGGTCGCGATCGCGATCATCGCCCTGGTGCTGATGCAGCGCGGTGCCGGCGCACAGGCCGGCTCCGGCTTCGGCGCGGGCGCTTCCGGCACC
>DASRYD010000215.1:0-1854 GCA_035653955.1 Pseudoxanthomonas sp. | reverse complement strand
CGACCGCCTCGCCGTCGGCGGACAGGCCGCGCAGGATGTCCAGCGCATCGGCCAGCACCGCCGGCGGATCGTCGGTTTCCACCGGTTCCTGCAAGGCCTTCGTCGCCGCCTCGCGCAGCACCGCAGGCATCGCGGCGAAGGCGGGATGATCCAGCAGCGTTTTCAGGTCCTGCGAGGAAGCGACGGCCACGACTTGTCTCGACAAACGATGGATTCCAGCAATGGGTGCTGCGGCCCAGAACGCAAGGTATGCGAAACGGGCCGACATCATCGTGTCATAAAACCAGCGCAATCTTGTCATCTTCCGATCCGATGCCGCGAATGCCATGCACCGACTTCTCATTGCCCTCGCCTGCCTGTTGGCCCTGGCCGCCTTGCCGGCCGCCGCCCAGCAGGCTTACGTCGATCTCGAACAACGCCTCAGCGCCGAGCAATTGCGCGAAACCGGGCTGGACAAGCTGTCCAAGGAACAACTCTCCGCGTTGAACCGCATCCTGCGCGGCGAAGACGAGGCCCAGGTCGCCGCGGCCAAGGCGGAAGCAAAGACCGAGGTGCAGGCGCAACGCCAGCAGGAAGCGGAACGCTCTTCGTTGATCGGCCTCAACGACCAGCCGATCAGGAGCCGCCTGAAGGGCGACGTCGCCGGCTGGGAGCCGGGCACCGAATTCGAACTGGAAAACGGCCAGCGCTGGAAGGTGCTGAAGGGCCAGATGAAACTGCGCAAACCGCTATCCGCGCCGGAGATCGTGGTCGTGCCGGGCATCGCCGGACGCTGGTTCCTGCAGGTCGACGAGGACCTGCCGAAGGCGCGGGTCTACCGCATCGATTGAGCCGCAGGGTGGGCCCCGGCCCACCGCTTTGCTGAACCTCGCGTACAAGGGCGGGCCAAGGCCGGCCCTACGCAAGCGATGCCAACCGCTGCGCGAGCTTCTTCGGCGAAATGCCGGCGCGCGCGCCCAGTTCCTGGGCGAACACCGAAACGCGCAGTTCCTCCAGGTCCCAGCGCAATCCCTGCCACTGCGGTTGCATGGCGACGCCCCGCGCTTCCGCGTCGCGCAGCGCATCGACGAACGGCTTGAGTTCCAGCATGCGTTGCTGATCGCGGGCCGGATCGCGCTTGGCGCGTTCGGCGCGCAGGATCATCGCCCTCAGGTAACGCGGGAATTGCGCCAGCGCATCGGCCCGGGTGTCGCGCAGGAAACCCGGATGGACCAGCGCATCGAGCTGCGCGCGCAGATCGTCGAGGTTGCCGCGCGCCCAACCCATCAGCGGCGATTCCAGTTGCGGTTTCAGCTCGGCGACCGCGGACAGGATGCTTTCGGCCAGCGCGAGGCGCTCCATCGCCGTACCGAACAAGGCCTTGCCCGATTCGTCGCGGCGGCGCTCGAACGCGGCGCGATCGCGGATTTCGCCCAGGCCGTCGGCCAGCACCGCGTTCATCGCCGCATCGACCAGGTCGCCGCGCAGCCTTTCCTGCGATTCGATGGCTGCGTACAACAGGCCTGTCTTCGGCGACACGGGCAACTGCTTGCGCGCCTGCTTGGCCTTGTCGGCCAGGGCGATCTCCAGCAGGCGGCGCACGCCTTGCGGATGCGCGCCGGCGGCTTCGGCGCGGTCGGCGAAAATGCGCAATGCCGCACTTTCGCCATCGTCGACCAAGGCCGGGTACGCGGGCACGCCAGCCTCGCCGGGTACCTGGGACGGAATCGGATTGGCGGGAAACTCGCGCAGGCCTTCCGCCGCCAGCGCGCGGCCAAGCCCCAGAACAAGGCCATCCGCGCCTTCCGCGACGACGTCGTGGCGGCCATCGGTTCGCAGAACCTGGTCGACGTCCGCTCGCCCGACGAGTTCAGC
>DASRYD010000214.1:0-1819 GCA_035653955.1 Pseudoxanthomonas sp. | reverse complement strand
ATGGGCTTTCCAGCGCGCTCCCGCGGGAGGTTCGCCATGAGCGGGCTGTACGGGCCGCTGTTCCGCGGGGTGTTGTTCCCACTGTACGAATCGGGGCTGCGCCGGCGCGATACCCTGGGTCATCTGCGCGAATACGAGCGCAGCCAATGGCTGGACGCGGAAGGCATCGAGGCGCTGCAGTGGCGCAAGCTGCAGGGCCTGCTGCGGCATTGCTGGGAGAACGTGGCCTTCTACCGGCGGCAGTGGCAGGAGCTCGGCATCGCCGGTCCCGATGATATCCGCGGCTTCGACGATTACGCGCGCCTGCCGGTGCTGGACAAGCCGACCATCCGCGCGAACTTCGAACAATTGGTCGCGAACGACCGTCGTGAAGGCCTGCTGTACAAGACCACCGGCGGTTCCACCGGCGAGCCGCTGCGCTTCGGCTATACCCGCGAGAGCTACGAGCGCCGCCTGGCGATCATGTGGCGCGGCTACGGCTGGTCCGGCGCACGGCTGGGACAACGCACGCTCTACCTGTGGGGCCTGTCGCCGGGCAAGCAGAAGCGCAAGGACCGGCTCTATCACGCGGTGTTCAATCGGCACATGCTCAATGCCTTCGAGATGAGCGAAACGCGGATGGCCGAATACGCGGATGCGCTGGACCGCTTCCGCCCCGAGACCATCGTGTCCTACGTGGCGCCGGCGGTGAAGCTGTCCGAATGGCTGTTGGCCAACGGGCGCAAGCCATGGCGGCCGCAGCGCGTGCTGGCCGCGGCGGAAACCCTGCACGAAAGCCAGCGCGAGCTGATCGAGCGCGCGTTCGGTTGCCCCGCGTACAACACCTACGGTTGCCGCGAATTCATGCTGATCGCCGCCGAATGCGAACACCGGCAGGGACTGCACGTCAACGCGGACCATCTGCGGGTAGAACTGGGCGGAACAATCGGCAGCGACGGCCGCGGGCCGCGCGATGTCGTCGTCACCGACCTGCACAACTACGGCATGCCCCTGCTGCGCTATGCCAACGGCGACCTGGCCACTCCCGGTGCAGCCGCGCGTTGCGGCTGCGGACGCGCGTTGCCGTTGCTGGCCAGCGTGGACGGGCGCAGGCTGGATGCGTTGCGCACGCCGGACGGACGCTACGTACCCGGCGAATACGTGGTCTACGCTTTCCTTCGCGCCACCGGCATCCGCCGCTACCAGGTCGTGCAGAAACGGCTGGATGCGTTCGACATCACCCTGGTGCGCGACCACGATTTCGACGAATCCGTGGTCGAACTGGTGCGGGGCGAGCTGGCCAAGGTGGTCGGCGGGGAGGTCGCATTGAACTTCCATTACGCCGACGACCTGCCGCTGACCGCGACCGGCAAGCAGCGCGTGACCATCTCGGAACTGCCGTGACCATGGAAATCGTCCATTGCATGGAAAACCTGGAGCGTGGCGGGCTGGAGCGGACGGTGCTCGACCTGGTCGCCGCGCAGCGCGAAGCGGGCCATCGGTGCCGGGTGCTGTGCCTGTACGAACCGGGCCTGCTGGCCGCCGAGTTGACCGGGCAGGGCGTCGAGGTCGAAGCCTGCCGCAAGGGCGCTGGATTCGACCTGGCGGCGATGCGGCGCATGCGGGCGTCGTTGCGGCGCAGTCCTGGCGCGATCCTGCACACCCACAACGCCGCCGCGCACTACCACGCGGTTGCTGCGGCCCTGGGACTTCCGCTGGGCTGCGTGGTCAACACGCGCCACGGCATGGGCATGGCGAATGCTGCCAGCCGCAAGGAGTGGCTGTACCGGCGCAGCATGCCGTTGACCGACCACGTGGTCGGCGTGTGCGAAGCGGCGCG
>DASRYD010000213.1:0-3925 GCA_035653955.1 Pseudoxanthomonas sp. | reverse complement strand
CCAGGCCGACATCACCCTCGCCTGCGCGGCCACCTACCTGCGCGACGCCGTACCGCTCGATCTGGCGCCGTTCCCGGCGCTGCAGGCGCGCGTCGCCCGCTACGAGGCGCTGCCGCTGTTCGCACGTTTTTACCTGCCTTTCGATGCTCCGAATCCCACCTGATTGCTGCCGATGACCGCGAAGACGCAACCCCTGCCCTCCCTTCCCCTGCTTGTTGAACTGGGCACCGAGGAACTGCCGGTCAAAGCGCTGCCGGGACTGGCGCAGGCGCTATTCGACGGCGTGCTCGTGGCGCTGCAAAAACGCGGCATCGCCTGCGAACGCGGCGAAGCCAAGCCGCTGTACACGCCGCGCCGCCTCGCCGTGCTGTTGCCGCAAGTCGCCGCCGAACAGCCGCAGCAGGCTTCGGAAGTGCTCGGCCCGTACCTCAACATCGCGCTGGACGCGAACGGCGAACCGACGCCCGCGTTGAAGGGCTTCGCGGCCAAGGCCGGCGTCGAGTGGACGCAACTGGAAAAGCTGAGCGACGCCAAGGGCGAGCGTTTCGTGCACCGTTCGGTCAAGGCCGGCGCGAAGACCGCCGAGCTGCTGCCGGAAATCCTGCGCGAAGCCATCGCGGCGATGCCGATCCCCAAGCCGATGCGCTGGGGCGCGCACGAGCACGCCTTCGCCCGCCCGGTGCACTGGCTGGTGTTGCTGTTCGGCAACAACGTGGTCGATACCGAAATCCTCGGCGCGAAGGCCGACCGCATGAGCCGCGGCCATCGTTTCGAAAGCGACAAGCCGGTGTGGATAAACCATCCGGGCGATTACCTCGACGCGCTGCGCGCCGCGCGCGTGCTGGCCGACCCGGACGAGCGTCGCGCACGCATCGTGCGCGAGGTCGAAGGCGCGGCGAAGCAGGCCGGCGGCGATGCGCGGATCGGCGACGACAACCTCGAACAGGTGGTGTGCCTGACCGAATGGCCGACGGCGGTGCCGTGCAGTTTCGAGCCCGACTTCCTTGCCGTGCCGCAGGAAGCGCTGATCGAGACGATGGAGATCAACCAGAAGTTCTTCCCGGTGCTGCGCGACGGCAGGCTGACCGAGCATTTCATCGGCGTCGCCAACATCGAATCGAAGGACGTGGCCGAGGTGCGCAAGGGCTACGAGCGGGTGATCCGCCCGCGCTTCGCCGACGCGAAGTTCTTCTTCGACGAAGACCTGAAGCAGGGCCTGGTGTCGATGGGCGAAGGCCTGAAGACCGTGACCTATCAGGCCAAGCTGGGCAGCGTCGCCGACAAGGTGCAGCGCGTGGCCGCGTTGGCCGAAACCATCGCGAAGGAAGTCGGCGTCGATCCGTCGCAGGCGCGCCGCGCGGCGGAACTGGCGAAGAACGACCTGCAATCGCGCATGGTCAACGAATTCCCGGAACTGCAGGGCATCGCGGGCCGCCATTACGCCGTTGCGGCGGGCGAGCCGAAGGAAATCGCGCTGGCGATCGACGAGGCTTACCAGCCGAGGTTTGCCGGCGATGACATCGCGTTGTCGCCGCTGGGCAAGGTGCTCGCGATCGCTGAACGCCTCGACACGCTCGCGGGCGGGTTCGCTGCTGGCCTGAAGCCAACGGGCAACAAGGATCCGTTTGCGCTGCGACGCAATGCACTGGGTCTGGCGCGGTCGGTGATCGAAAGCGGGTTTGGCGTGAATGTCCAGGCTTTGGTCGACCGGGCAGTTGAATTTGTCGCAAGCGATATGTCCCGGCTAGGGACTTTCAAGAAGAACCCGGATGGTGGCACGCCATCCTTGGAGGAAATCCTGGTCGGCGGTGACATCTACGACTTCATCCTCGACCGCCTGCGCGGCTACTACGCCGACAAGGGCGTGCCGGCCACGCACTTCAACGCCGTCGCCGAACTGAAGCCTGCTTCGCTGTACGACTTCGACACCCGCCTCGACGCCATCGGTCAGTTCGCCGCATTGCCCGAGGCCGAGGCGCTGGCTGCCGCCAACAAGCGCATCGGCAACATCCTGAAGAAAGCCGACGTCGCCATTCCCGCCAGCATCGACCACGACCTGCTCACCGATCCGGCCGAGGCCGCGCTCGGCGAAGCGGTGGCCGCCGCGCTCGGCGACACCGACGAGGCCCTGCACCACCACGACTACGTCAAGGTGCTGAACCGCCTCGCCCAGTTGCGCCCGCAGGTGGATGCGTTCTTCGACGGCGTGATGGTCAACGTCGACGACCCGGCCGTGCGCGGCAACCGCCTGGCCCTGCTCAAGCGCCTCGCCGACCGTTTCCGCGCGGTCGCGGCGATCGAACATTTGTCGAACTGACGCTTCGCCCTTCTCCCTCCGGGAGAAGGTGCCCGAAGGGCGGATGAGGGCGGAACCCAACGCATGCGATGGGGGTTCCTCGAATCGCAACACTTCCGCGGCCCTCTCCCGATGGGAGAAGGGAACGGCCACAAAAACATCATCCAGCATTAACCCGATTCAGCCCGCGCCCGGTATCCTCTATCGATGCGACCCGTCCTCCGACTGGCCCCGGCCGCCCTGCTGATCTTCGCCTGCCCCTCGTGGGCCGCGGCGATCATCGACAAGGTGCAGGTGAAGGGGCTGGACCCGAAGGACGAGACCCAGGCGCTGATGATCGAGAACATCGAACTGGCGCTGTCGCTGAGCGACTCGCTGGGCAAGCGCGTGGGCGAATCGCGACTGGAATACCTGCTGACGGAAGCCGTGCCCGAGGCCAGCGAGGCGCTGGAACCGTTCGGCTACTACGCGGCGGAAATCACCGTGGAGGCGCCGCGCCCGAATCGCGTGCAGGAAGAAACCCCTGCCGATGCGCCCGCGCCGGAAGCCCCGGATACGGCCGCGCCGCGTCCGCAACGGCCCGCCGACCACCTCACCGTCACCGTGCACGTCAAGCTGGGCGAGCCGGTACGCGTGCGCAATTCGCACATCGCCATAGAGGGCGAAGGCGGCGGCGACAAGTATCTGAAAGAGGACCTGCAGGAATTCCATCCGCAGCCCGGCGAGATCTTCGACCACACTACCTACGAGGCCAGCAAGACCAAGATCGTGCGCCGCCTGGCCGAGCGCGGCTATTTCGACGCCGACTTCACCAACCGCAAGGTCGAGGTGACTCGCGCCGACCGCACCGCCGACATCGACCTCGGCTGGGTCAGCGGCATCCGCTACGACATGGGGCCGACGCGCTTCCACCAGAGCTATTTCAAGCCCGGCCTGCTTGAGCGGCTGGTGTACTGGGAGGAAGGCAGCTACTTCCACCAGGGCAAGCTGGACCGCCTGCGCCAATCGCTGGTCGGGCTGGACTACTTCGGCAGCATCGACATCCAGCCGAACATCGACGAAGCGGTGGACGGCCGCGTGCCCACCGACGTCAACCTGGAACTGGCCAAGCGCGACGTCTACACCTTCGGCGTCAGCTACGGCACCGAAAGCGGCCCGGGTATCCGCGCCGGACTGGACCGGCGCTACGTGAACCGGCGCGGACACAAGGCCAGCATCGCGCTGGACTACGCGCAGAAGCGCAAGAGCCTGACCACGCTGTACCGCATCCCCGCGTTCAAGTGGCTGGACGGCTGGTACGGCATCGCCTTCCAGGCCTACGACGAACAGACCGATTACATCGACACGCGGCGCATCGAACTGATCGGCAGCCGCAGCGGCCAGTTGAGCGACAAGTGGACGGCGATCGCCTCTGTCCATGCGCTGCGCGAACGCTGGCGCTACGACCAGACCCTGCCCGACTTCAACTATTCCACCCTGCTGTATCCGGAAATCAGCGGCCAGTATTCCGGGGTGGACGACCGCGCCTTCCCGCGCCGCGGCTTCAGCGGCAACGTGTCGCTGCGCGCGGGCGCGGGCGGTGCCGGTTCCGACACCAGCTTCGCCCAGTTGCATGTCATCGCGCGCTGG
>DASRYD010000212.1:0-3182 GCA_035653955.1 Pseudoxanthomonas sp. | reverse complement strand
TGCCGTGCGTGGTCAAGCCGGTGATGTCGTCCTCGGGCAAGGGCCAGAGCACGCTGCGCAGCGAGGCGGACATCGCCCCGGCCTGGGAATACGCGCAGACCGGCGGCCGCGCCGGTGCCGGCCGCTGCATCGTCGAGGGTTTCATCGACTTCGATTACGAAATCACCCTGCTCACCGTGCGCCACGCGGGCGGCACCAGCTTCTGCGCGCCCATCGGCCATCTGCAGAAAGACGGCGACTATCGCGAGAGCTGGCAGCCGCAGCCGATGTCGCCGCGCGCGCTGCTGCGCGCTCAGGAAATCGCCAAGGCCGTCGCCGAAGATCTCGGCGGCTGGGGCATTTTCGGCATGGAATTTTTCGTCCAGGGCGACGAAGTCTGGTTCAGCGAAGTCTCGCCACGCCCGCACGACACCGGCCTGGTTACGCTGGTGTCGCAGGAACTGTCCGAATTCGCCCTGCATGCGCGGGCCATCCTCGGCCTGCCGATTCCGGCGATTCGCCAGAACGGACCCTCGGCCTCGTGCGCGATGCTGGCCCATGGCCATGGAGTGCCGGTGTTCTCGAATGTCGAAGCGGCATTGCAGGCGCCGGATACCGCGTTGCGGTTGTTCGGAAAGCCGCGTGTCGAAGGCCACCGCCGGGTCGGCGTGACCTTGGCGCGCGGGGAAAACATCGATGCCGCCCGTGCGACTGCGCGCCAAGCCGCGGCCGCCATCACCATCGAACTCGAATAAGGCGCGAACCATGAACGCAAGCGAAGGCTACGCAGTGTTCCTCTTTCCGCAGGCGCTGGAAGCGCTGGGCAACGCGGCCAAGCCCTATCTGACCGGGCAGGCCGACGGTCCGCACATCTTCTGCAAGGAAATCGACACCGCCGGCGCGTTCACCGAAATGACCCTGGTGGGGCAGAGTCCCGACGGCCACAACGTCGAGCTGGAACTGATGGTGCCCAGCAGCATGATCCGCATGATCGTGTCCGCGCACAGCGACGGCAGCTTCGGCTTCGGCCCGCGCCCGGCGGTGAAGCCGGCGACGCCCGCAACGCCGCCGATCACGCCGGTCGCATAGGCGTTACAGGGCCAGGTCGATCCATACCAGGTGATGGTCGCTGCCGTCGGCGATGGCGGCATCGGGATCGACCTTCTTCGGCCAGAACACGCCGCTGCCTTTCAATGCGAAGCCGACCGAAGGCAGCACGTAATCCAGCCGCATCGCGCCCGCCTTCGGGCCGAAGTCGCCGGTGACGTGTTCCGGCGCGCCGCGATGCGCGATCCCCTTCGCCGCGTAGTCCCGCGCGGTTTCCGCGCCGCCGTCGCTGCGCGGCGTTGACATGCGCATGACGCGCGGGTGTTCCAGCAGTTCGACGATGGCGTCGTGATGGCCATCGCCATCGACCGGATCGTTGTTGAGGTCGCCGGCGATGACGAAGCGTTCGCCTTCGGCCAGTCCGCCGCAACGCCCGGCATCGTCGCACAGCCACGGCTTATCGCCGGGCGACAGGTATTCGCGCCACAGGCGGATTTCGTCGGCGTTGCGCAGACCGTTGCGGTCCTCGGGGCCGTCGAACACCGGCGGTGTCGGATGCGAAACCAGGAAATGGACCATGCCGCCCGGCGTGCGTACCGGTACGTCCCAGTGCGATTTCGACGACAGGCGCAACTGCCGCCAGATCGCATCGGAATAGAACGCGCGGCGTGAAGCCGGGTCGACGGGCGGCACCGCATCGGGCAGGGCGCTCCACTTCAACAGTTGGAACGTGCGGGCCTGCGCGGCATCGATCGGAAAACGCGACAGCACCAGCATGCCGTACTGCCCCGGGTGCAGGCCGTAGCCCCAGGCATCGTTGCCGCGGTTGCGCCCGCTACCGCCGGTTTCGCCGTTGCCGTCCAGGTCGAGTCCGCTGGGCACGCCGGTGTTGACCGGCGCGAGGTAGCGGTACGGGTAGCGCAATGGCCCGCCATCGCCAGGCTGCGCGGCTTCGAGGTATTTGCGCTGGAACAGGTCGGCGCTGCGTCCGGCTTCGTCGTAATCGAATTCGTTCAACAGCACCAGGTCGGGCCGCACTTTCCGCAGCACCGCGGCGATCTTGCGCGCATGAGCGCTCTCGCCTTCCAGTTCACGGACCAGGCCGCCGGCCTCGTCCGCATACAGCGAGGTGTTGTAGGTCGCCACGCGCAGCGTTTTCGCGCCCGGCGAGGACCGCGCATGGTCGCCGGGCGTCATCGTCTCGCAGGCCGCCAGGGCAAACAGTGGAAACAGAAGGGTGGAAAGGCGCATGCGTCGATTCTGGCATGCCCGCGTTGCGCCGGCATGTCGCGCTCAGCCGCGTTGCGGCAGGGCGTCGCGCCGCCATTCGCGGCCGTCGAACCACTCCAGCGGGTGGTAACGGCGCTTGTAGTCCATCTTGCGGTGGCCGTCGATCCAGTAGCCCAGGTACAGGTGGCTGCGGTATTCGCGCCGCGCCCATTCCAGCTGGCGCAGGATCGACAGCGTACCGAGGCCATTCGCTTCGTAATCGGGATCGTAGAAGGTATAGACCGCCGACAGCGCACCGGGAACCACGTCGGTGACCGCGACCGCGACCAGCCTGCCGTGGCCTTCGTCGCTGCGGTCGCGCAATTCCAGAAAACGCCCCTGCGACCAGCTGCCGATCAGGAACTGGTCGAATTCCGCCGGGCCGTGGTCGTCCATGCCTCCATGCCGATGGCGCGCAGCGAGGTAGCGCCGGTACAAGGCGAAGTGTTCCTCATTGCGCTCGGCCGCGACGATGCGCGATTCGATGTGCGCGTTGCGCGCAGCGCAGCGGCGCTGGCCGCGGTCGGGGTGGAAATCGTGCACGGGAATGCGCACCGCGACGCAGGCCTGGCAATGCTGGCAGTGCGGCCGGTAGACCAGGTCGCCGGAGCGGCGGAAACCCCAGCCCAGCGCGGTCGGGTAGAACTTGGGCAGGCGCGGATCGCGCGGATCCAGCACCAGGTCGCGTGCGGTGCGTTCCGGCCAATAGCCGCACGGATGCTCGCCGGTATGGAACAGGCGCAGGTCGTCGCCGGAACTGGCGCTGTCGGTACCCATCAGGCGGTTTCGTGGTTGGCGAAGGCATGACGCATGCGGCCAGCATACTGCGTCGGGCGCGTCGCCGGAGTCGAGACCGTCCGCAGCCTGAACGTCGCGCGCCGGCGTCA
>DASRYD010000211.1:0-6695 GCA_035653955.1 Pseudoxanthomonas sp. | reverse complement strand
ACGGCGCCCGCGCGGCCGCAACCGGCGCCGGTCCAGCCCGCGCAAGGCAAGTAAGCCGTTACAATTCGTTTCGCGAGATTTGCCCAGGTGGCGGAATTGGTAGACGCACTACCTTGAGGTGGTAGCGGAGAGATCCGTAGGGGTTCGAGTCCCCTCTTGGGCACCATGCAGCAACGAACAGGCCCGCAGCGATGCGGGCTTTTTCGTGCGTAATCGTTTACTAGCGAGTTCAGCAACCGGTACAATTCGATGATTGGTCCAATGCCCGGTACGATTCGCCCGCACGCGGGCAGCGGAAGGGCGCCGCGCATTGCGCAACGGACCACGAGACCCGGCTAAGAGAATCCGCGAGTGCTGGCCAATTACCTGCCGACCCTGCTGTTCCTGCTCGTCGCCACCGGCATCGGCATCGCGCTGATGGTCGTCGGCCGACTGCTCGGCCCGCGTCGCCCCGACGCGCAGAAGCTGTCGCCGTACGAATGCGGCTTCGAGGCGTTCGAGGACGCGCGCATGAAGTTCGACGTGCGCTACTACCTGATCGCCATCCAGTTCATCGTGTTCGACCTGGAAATCATCTTCATCGTGCCGTGGACCCAGGTGTTCATGGACCTCGGCCCGCGCGCCCTGATCACCATGGCCCTGTTCGTGGGCATGCTGTTCCTGGGCTTCATCTACGTCTGGAAGAAGGGGGCGCTCGAATGGGAGTGATCCAAACCATCGATCGCCTGATGAACAACCCGATCCCGCAGGGTCGGGTGGACGACATCCTTCGTCCCGAAGGCGAAAATCCGCTGCTGGAAAAGGGCTACGTGACCACCAGCGTCGATGCGCTGGTCAACTGGGCGCGTACCGGCTCGATGTGGCCGATGACCTTCGGCCTGGCCTGTTGCGCGGTCGAGATGATGCACGCCGGCGCCGCACGCCTGGACCTGGACCGCTACGGCGTGGTGTTCCGCCCGTCGCCGCGCCAGTCCGACGTGATGATCGTCGCCGGCACCCTGGTCAACAAGATGGCCCCGGCGCTGCGCAAGGTCTACGACCAGATGCCCGACCCGAAGTGGGTCATCTCGATGGGCAGCTGCGCCAACGGCGGCGGCTACTACCACTACTCGTACTCGGTGGTGCGCGGCTGCGACCGCATCGTGCCGGTGGACATCTACGTGCCGGGCTGCCCGCCGACGGCCGAAGCGCTGGTCTACGGCATCCTGCAGTTGCAGAAGAAGATCTGGCGCACCCAGACCGTCGCCAAGAAAAAGTAATCCGGAGCACGCCCGCCCCATGGCCGAGCCAGCCGTTTCCTTTGCCGATCAATTGCGCGCGCGCTTCGCGGACGCGACGGTCGACGTCGCCCTGCCGCGCGGCGAGACCACGCTGGAAGTGTCCGCCGCGCAGTGGCACGCCACCTGCGCCGCACTGCGCGACGAATTCGATTTCGAACAACTCAGCGACCTGTGCGGAGTCGATTACCTCGGCTACGGCAGCGACGAATGGGATACCTCCGACGTCAGTTCGGAAGGCTTCTCTCGCGGCGTCGAAGGCAAGAACGCCGGCCGTTTCGCCTGGGGCGAATCGCTCTCCGGGGAAAACGGCAACGCCGGCGGCATCCAGCCGGTGCCGATGCCCAGCCATCGCTTCGCGGCCGTGGCCCAGCTGATTTCCTACCGGCACAACCGCCGGCTGCGAGTGCGTTGCTATGCGCCGAACGACGACGTGCCGGTGGTGGCCTCGGTCACCGACCTGTGGTCGGGCGCGAACTGGTTCGAGCGCGAAGCCTTCGACCTGTACGGCATCGTCTTCGAAGGCCACCCCGACCTGCGCCGCATCCTCACCGACTATGGTTTCGTCGGCCATCCGTTCCGCAAGGACTTCCCGCTGATCGGCAACGTCGAAGTGCGCTACGACGAGGAGAAGAAGCGCGTGGTGTACGAACCGGTCACTTCGGTGGAACCGCGCGTGGGCGTGCCGCGGGTGATCCGCGACGACGCGCGCTACGCGACCGCGGCCGGCGAACAGGCCGCCTTGGAGCAGGCGCAGCGGGAGGGTGGCCGATGAGCGAATACCACCAGTCCAGCGAGGCCTTCGCCAGCAACGTCGGCGAGAGCAGGCAGGAAATCCGCAACTACACCATGAACTTCGGCCCGCAGCACCCGGCCGCGCACGGCGTGTTGCGCCTGATCCTGGAAATGGACGGCGAGACCATCGTCCGCGCCGACCCGCATGTGGGCCTGCTGCACCGGGGTACCGAGAAGCTGGCCGAGTCCAAGCCGTTCAACCAGTCGATCGGCTACATGGACCGCCTCGACTACGTGTCGATGATGTGCAACGAGCACGCCTACGTGCGCGCCATCGAGACGTTGATGGGCATCGAGGTGCCCGAACGCGCGGAATGGATCCGCACGATGTTCGACGAGATCACCCGCCTGCGGAACCACCTGATGTGGGTCGGTTCCAACGCGCTGGACCTCGGCGCGATGGCGGTGATGCTGTACGCGTTCCGCGAACGCGAGGAGCTGATGGACCTGTACGAGGCGGTCAGCGGCGCGCGCATGCACGCGACCTACTACCGCCCGGGCGGCGTGTACCGCGACCTGCCGGACCGCATGCCGAAGTACAAGGAATCGCGCTGGCACAAGGGCAACGCGCTCAAGCGCATGAACGCCGCGCGCGAAGGCAGCATGCTGGACTTCATCGACGACATGGTCGAGCAGTTCCCCAAGCGCTTCGACGAGTACGAAACCCTGCTGACCGACAACCGCATCTGGAAACAGCGCACGGTCGGCATCGGCGTGATCAGCCCCGAGCTGGCCAGGGCCTGGAGCATGACCGGGGTGATGCTGCGCGGTTCGGGCATCGAGTGGGACCTGCGCAAGAAGCAGCCGTACGCGAAGTACGCGGAGGTCGATTTCGACATCCCGGTCGGCGTCAACGGCGATTGCTACGACCGCTACCTGTGCCGCATGGCGGAAATGCGCCAGTCGATCCGCATCATCGGCCAGTGCGCGAAGTGGCTGCGCGCCAATCCCGGCCCGGTGATCGTCCAGAACTTCAAGGTCGCGCCGCCGAGCCGCGAAGAGATGAAGGACGACATGGAAGCGCTGATCCATCACTTCAAGCTGTTCAGCGAAGGCTATTGCGTGCCGGCCGGCGAAACCTACGCCGCGGTCGAGGCGCCGAAGGGCGAGTTCGGCTGCTACCTGGTTTCCGACGGCGCCAACAAGCCGTTCCGCGTGCATCTGCGCGCGCCGGGCTTCGCCCATCTTTCGTCGATGGACGCCATCGTGCGCGGCCATCTCCTGGCCGACGTCGTCGCGATGATCGGCACTTACGACCTTGTTTTTGGTGAGGTGGACCGATGAGGGCCACGGGCAATTTCGAAAATGCGCGCAGCGTCGATCCGCTGCAGGTGCTCAGCGCTGAAACGCGTGCGCACATCGACCACTGGCTGACCAAGTTCCCGGCCGACCGCAAGCGCTCCGCCGTGTTGCAGGGCCTGCACGCCGCGCAGGAGCAGAACGGCGGCTGGCTGAGCGACGAGATCATCGCCGCGGTGGCCAAGTACCTCGAGATCCCGCCGGTATGGGCTTACGAGGTCGCGTCGTTCTATTCGATGTTCGAGACCGAGAAGGTCGGCCGCAACAACGTGGCCTTCTGCACCAACATCAGCTGCTGGCTCAACGGCGCCGAAGGCCTGGTCGCGCACGCGGAGAAGAAGCTCGGTTGCAAGCTGGGCGAATCCACCGCCGACGGCCGCGTCTACCTGAAGCGCGAAGAGGAATGCGTGGCCGCCTGCTGCGGCGCGCCGGTGGTGGTGATCAACGGGCATTATCACGAGCAGCTCACCCCCGAGAAGGTGGACGAGCTGCTGGACGGGCTGAAGTGATGGCAGGACATTCGCACTACTCCGAGGGTTACGGTCCCGTCGGCCCCGCGCCGAAGGAGCACCAGGCGGTCTACACCACGCTGCATTTCGACAAGCCGTGGTCGTACGAGAACTACCTGAAGACCGGCGGCTACCAGGCGCTGCGCAAGATCCTGACCGAGAAGATCCCGCCGGCCGACGTCGTAGAGATGGTCAAGCAGTCCGGCCTGCGCGGCCGCGGCGGCGCAGGCTTCCCGACCGGGCTGAAGTGGAGCTTCATGCCCAAGGGCGACATGCAGAAGTACATCCTCTGCAATTCGGACGAATCCGAGCCGGGCACGGCCAAGGACCGCGACATCCTGCGCTACAACCCGCACGCGGTGATCGAAGGCATGGCCATCGCCTGCTACGCCACCGGCAGCACGGTGGGCTACAACTACCTGCGCGGCGAATTCCACCACGAGCCGTTCGAACACCTGGAGGAAGCCACCCGCGAGGCCTATGCCAACGGCTGGCTCGGCAAGAACATCCTCGGCAGCGGCGTCGACATCGACCTGTACAACGCGCTGGGCGCGGGTGCCTACATCTGCGGCGAAGAAACCGCGCTGATGGAATCGCTGGAAGGCAAGAAGGGCCAGCCGCGCTTCAAGCCGCCGTTCCCGGCCAATTTCGGCCTATACGGCAAGCCGACCACGATCAACAACACCGAGACTTATGCCTCGGTGCCGGCCATCGTGCGCAACGGCGCGCAGTGGTTCCTCGAGCTGGGCAAGCCGAACAATGGCGGCTGCAAGATCTTCTCGGTGTCGGGCCACGTCGCCCGCCCGGGCAACCACGAGATCCGCCTGGGCACCCCCTTCGCCGAGCTGCTGGAAATGTGCGGCGGCATGCGCGACGGCCACAAGATCAAGGCGGTCATCCCCGGCGGCTCGTCGATGCCGGTGCTGCCCGGCGAGACCATGATGGGCCTGACCATGGACTACGACGCGATCCAGAAGGCCGGCTCCGGCCTCGGCTCGGGCGCGGTCGTGGTAATGGACGAAACCACCTGCATGGTGCGCGCCTGCCAGCGCATCGCCCGCTTCTACTTCAAGGAAAGCTGCGGCCAGTGCACGCCGTGCCGCGAAGGCACCGGCTGGATGTATCGCGTGCTGACCCGCATCGCCACTTTCGAGGCGACGCTGGACGACCTGCAGATGCTGCGCGCGGCCGCAGGCCAGATCGAAGGCCACACCATCTGCGCCTTCGGCGAGGCCGCGGCGTGGCCGGTGCAGGGCTTCCTGCGTCACTACTGGCACGAATTCGAATACGCCATCGTGAACAAGCGCTTCTACGTCGACGACGAACGCGCCGGCACCCTGGCCAAGCCCGAAAAGGTGGCCGCGTGAGCGCACAGCCCGTCAATCCGAACCTGCCGCCGGACCACGTCACCGTCTTCATCGACGGGGTCGAGCTGGCCGCGCCGAAGGGCTCGATGATCATCCAGGCCGCCGACAAGGCCGGCATCCCGATTCCGCGCTTCTGCTACCACGACAAGCTGGCCATCGCGGCCAACTGCCGCATGTGCCTGGTCGACACCGAGGTGGGTGGGCGTTCGGCGCCGAAGCCGTCGCCGGCCTGCGCGACGCCGGTCATGGACGGGTTGAAGGTGTTCACCCGCAACGACAAGGCGCTGAAGGCGCAGCGCAACGTGATGGAGTTCCTGCTGATCAACCATCCGCTGGACTGCCCGATCTGCGACCAAGGCGGCGAGTGCGAGTTGCAGGACCTGTCGCTGGGCTACGGCCGTTCGGTCAGCCGCTTCCAGGAACGCAAGCGCACCGTGCCCGACGAGGACATCGGCCCGCTGGTCGCGACCGAGATGACCCGCTGCATCCAGTGCACGCGCTGCGTGCGCTTCACCGCGGAAGTCGCGGGCACGTACGAGCTCGGCGGCATGTATCGCGGCGAAAACCTGCAGATCGGCACCTTCGACGGCAAGCCGCTGACCACCGAGCTGTCCGGCAACGTCGTCGACGTGTGCCCGGTCGGCGCGCTGACCAACAAGGTGTTCCAGTTCAAGGCGCGGCCGTGGGAGCTGATGGCGCGCGAGTCGCTGGGCTACCACGACGCGATGGGCTCCAACCTGTTCCTGCACCTGCGCCGCGGCGACGTGCTGC
Source organism: Pseudoxanthomonas sp. (assembly GCA_035653955.1). Lineage (GTDB taxonomy): Bacteria > Pseudomonadota > Gammaproteobacteria > Xanthomonadales > Xanthomonadaceae > Pseudoxanthomonas_A. The sequence continues at coordinate 677 of DASRYD010000211.1, read as the reverse complement.
GCACCGTGCCGCGCGACAACGAGTCGGTCAACGAATGCTGGCTGTCCGATCGCGACCGCTATTCGCACCAGGGCCTGGACGCATCCGACCGCGCGGTGAAACCGCTGCTGAAGTCGGGCGGCGAGTGGCGTGAAGTCTCCTGGGCCGAAGGCCTGTCCGCCGCCGCCGAAATCCTGCGTGCGCATCGCGGCGACGAGCTCGGCGTGCTCGTGCATCCGGCGACCTCGAACGAGGAGGGCGGTCTGCTGGCCAGGCTCGCCGCCGGTCTCGGCAGCGGCAACCTCGACCATCGCATCGCCCAGCGCGACTTCAGCGATGGCGCGACGGCCGAAGCCTTCGGCCTGCCGTTGGCGGAAATCGAGAAGGCCGACGCCATCGTCGTGTTCGGCAGCAACATCCGCCACGAGCTGCCGCTGCTGCACCAGCGCATCCGCAAGGCGGTGCGCAACGGCGCCAGGGTGCACGTGGTCAATCCGGTCGATTTCGATTTCGCCTTCGACATCGCGGACAAGCGCATCGTCGCGCCGTCGCAGCTGGCCGGCGCATTGAACGACGCGACGCTGGTCGAAGCGGCGAAGGGCGCGAACCGCGCAGTGATCATCGTCGGCGGCATTGCCGAAAACCATCCGCAGGCCGCGCAGCTGCGTGCCGCCGCGCGCGAGTTCTCGGCCGCGACC
>DASRYD010000210.1:0-5551 GCA_035653955.1 Pseudoxanthomonas sp. | reverse complement strand
ACATCGAGCAGAAGTGCGCGGACTTGTGCGCGTCCTTCGGCATGGTCTCGTCGTGGTACTCGCGGGCGCGGTCCGGGTCGAGGCCGAGGTTGAACTGGTCTTCCCAGCGGAACTCGAAGCGCGCCTTGCTCAAGGCGTTGTCGCGCACCTGCGCGCCCGGATGGCCCTTGGCGAGGTCGGCCGCGTGCGCGGCGATCTTGTAGGCCATGATGCCGTCGCGCACGTCCTCGCGGTTCGGCAGGCCGAGGTGCTCCTTCGGCGTCACGTAGCAGAGCATCGCCGTGCCGTACCAGCCGATCATCGCCGCGCCGATGGCGGAGGTGATGTGGTCGTAGCCGGGCGCGATGTCCGTGGTCAGCGGCCCGAGCGTGTAGAACGGCGCCTCGCCGCATTCGGCCAGCTGCTTGTCCATGTTCTCCTTGATCAGCTGCATCGGCACGTGGCCGGGGCCTTCGATCATGGTCTGGACGTCGTGCTTCCACGCGATCTTCGTCAGTTCCCCGAGCGTTTCCAGCTCACCGAACTGCGCGGCATCGTTGGCATCGGCGATGCAGCCCGGGCACAGGCCGTCGCCAAGCGAGAAGGCGACGTCGTACGCCTTCATGATGTCGCAGATGTCCTCGAAGTGCGTGTAGAGGAAGTTCTCCTTGTGGTGCGACAGGCACCACTTGGCGAGGATCGAGCCACCGCGCGAGACGATGCCGGTGACGCGTCTGGCGGTCAGCGGCACGTAGCGCAGCAGCACGCCGGCGTGGATGGTGAAGTAGTCCACGCCCTGCTCGGCCTGTTCGATCAACGTGTCGCGGAAGATCTCCCAGGTCAGTTCCTCGGCGCGGCCGTCGACCTTCTCCAGCGCCTGGTAGATCGGCACCGTGCCGATCGGCACCGGCGAGTTGCGCAGGATCCACTCGCGCGTTTCGTGGATGTGCTTGCCGGTGGACAGGTCCATCACCGTGTCCGCGCCCCAGCGGATCGCCCACACCAGCTTCTCGACTTCCTCGGCGATGCCCGACGACACGGCGGAGTTGCCGATGTTGGCGTTGATCTTGGTCAGGAAGTTGCGGCCGATGATCATCGGCTCGCTTTCCGGATGGTTGATATTGTTGGGCAGGATCGCACGGCCGCGGGCGATCTCGTCGCGGACGAATTCCGGAGTGATGGCCTTCTGGATCGACGCGCCGAACGACTCGCCCGGATGCTGCGCCAGCAGCGCGGCATCGCGTACCGCTTCGAGGCGCTGGTTCTCGCGGATCGCGACGAATTCCATTTCCGGGGTGACGATGCCGCGCTTCGCGTAATGCATCTGCGAGACATTGGCGCCGGCCTTGGCCCGGCGCGGCAGCGTGCGGCCGGGGAAACGTACCGCGTCGAGCTTCGGGTTGATCTCGCGGCCACGTCCGAATTCCGAACTCAATGCGGACAGCAGTTCGGTGTCGCCACGCTCCTCGATCCACTTCGCGCGCAACGCCGGCAGGCCGCGCGACAGGTCGATGCGCGCGTCCGGATCGGTGTACGGGCCGGAACAGTCGTAGACGGTGACCGGCGGATTGTCTTCGCCGCCGAACAGCGTCGGCGTTTTCGTCAGCGCGATTTCGCGCATCGGCACGCGCAGGTCGGCGCGCGAACCTTCGACATGGATCTTGCGCGAACCGGGGATCGGCCGGGTCACGGATTCGGAAAGCTGCTCGGTCTGTTGCAGCAGGGAGGAAGGTACGGCGTTCATGCGGTTCGTCCTGGTCGGGCGCGCGAGGAATTCGCGGCGCGGACGAAGCGGCGGCACGGAACGGCGGTTCGTTCCGCGAAGCTTCCCTACGCCGGTCTCAACCGGATCAGGTTCGAAGGGTCTGTCTCAATCCCCGGCCCGGCCGGCGATACCCCCGCTTCGGCCGTTATTAGACCACAAGGCGTGCGCGCACCGGCTGGCGTAGGAGCGCCCTGGGCGCGACCGCGAGGTATGGCGGTGTGCGAATCCGGAGTCAAGAAGATTCCGGTCGCGCCCAGGGGCGCTCCTGCGAAGCTCAGGGCGCGGGCAGGGCCAGTCGTCCGCATTCGGCCGAACGACTGGGTTTCGCCGCATCGACTTCGGCGCGGGTCTGCGCCAGTTGCGCGCGCCACGAGGACGCTTCACCGCTCACCGAATCCAGCGCCTGCAGCGCCAGCGTCCGGCAACCCAGTTCGCCCATCGCCGAGGCATAGTTGTTGGACAGCACCGGATCGCCCGGCGCGCGCATCAATCCTTCGCGGAACAGGTTCGCCGCGGCGCGTTTGTCGCCGATCGCGTAGGCCTGGTTGCCCAGCGCCAGATACACGCGCGGCTCCCCAGGCCAACGACGCCGGGCCGATTCGTAGGCGGGCCTGGCCGCGGCGGCACCCGCCACCGCCTCGAAATCGGCGACTGCGGCCAGATAGCTTGCCGGGTCGGCGCCTGCCGGCAGTTCGCCGGGTTTCAGCGCCAGCATCGCCCAGCGCCCGCCCCAATCCCAGGTACGCATGAACTTCGGCGCGGCCACCTCCAGCGCGCGCTTCTCGCCACTGTTCAACAGCATGCGATTGCGGCGCGCGTCCGCACCGACCACGACTGCGTAATGCCACTTCGGCACAGTCCGGGTCAGCAGGTTCTGCAGCACCAGTACCGGGCGGCCTGCCTGCAATTCGGCGAACAAGGCTTCGGGCGTTTTCGCCAGCGGATAGGGAATGCGCCCGGCGCGGCGCGTGGCGCCGAGCAGTTCGACCTGCAGGCTGCCGTGGCGGCCCGGCAGGTAGACCTGCGGCGCCAGATTTTCCGGCGTGGCCGGGATTCCGCTGGCGCCCAGTACGCCGGCCAGTGCGGCGGGACCGCACTGGTATTCGGTCTGCGGATGGAATGGCACCTTCTGCGACAGATCCACGCCGGCGGCAGGAACGCTGCCTTGCAATTGCAGCGGCGGATTGATCGCACAGCCGGTGCACGCCAAGGCGACCCCCGCGAGGATCGCCCAACGCGACGGCCGTACGGTCACACGTGGCTGAATACGTGGGTCACGCCGACCAGTTCCAGGATCAGCAGCACGACGAAGACGATGCCGATCACCGCCAGCACGCCGCCACCCGCGGGCATGCGATCCACCTGGCCTTGCAGCTGCAGCAGTTCGGCATCGCTGAGCGAAGCGATGCGCGCGTCGGCATCGGCCGGGTTCACGCCGTAGCGTTGCATGGCCTGGCGCACGTCGTCGCGCGCCAGTGCGGTGCGCACCTGTTGCTCGGTATTGGCGCGCGCCTCGGCGGACAGCGCCTGCTGGGTGGTGATGACACCGGCATAGGCGTTGGCGCAGGTGCCGGAAACCAGGGTAACGGCGATCATTGCGGCAAGGGTCGGTTTCAGCAACATGGCGCGCTCCGCTGCGTTTGGGTCGGGATCGGACCGGCCATGAATATAGTCACGGCGCGCGCTTCGGTGGCGTCGTGGCGCCTCGCGCGATCACTCGGCGTTTACCCATGTCGAAATGCCTTCACGTCCCCGAACGCGCGGGCCACGGAATGGCGGGATCAACCGTCCAGCAGCGCCCTGTCGCGCACCGCGCCCTTGTCGGCGCTGGTGGCGAGCAGCGCATAGGCTTTCAGCGCAGTGCTGACCTTGCGCGCGCGCGGCTTGGCGGGCTTCCAGCCTTGCGCGTCCTGCGCGGCGCGGCGTGCGGCGAGCTCTTCGCTGGAGACGAGCAGTTCGATGGAACGCTGCGGAATGCCGATGCGGATGCGGTCGCCGTCGCGCACCAGGCCGATGGCGCCGCCAGCGGCCGCTTCCGGCGAAACGTGGCCGATCGACAGGCCCGAGGTACCGCCGGAAAAACGCCCGTCGGTCAGCAGCGCGCACTGCTTGCCGAGGCCCTTCGACTTCAGGTACGAAGTCGGATACAGCATTTCCTGCATGCCCGGCCCGCCCTTCGGGCCTTCGTAGCGGATCACCACCACGTCGCCCGGCTTCACTTCGTCGCCAAGGATGCCCTGCACCGCCGCGTCCTGGCTTTCGTAGACGCGCGCCGAGCCTTCGAACACGTGGATCGATTCGTCGACGCCGGCGGTCTTCACCACGCAGCCGTCGGACGCGATGTTGCCGTGGAGCACGGCCAGGCCGCCTTCCCGAGAATACGCGTGTTCGACATCGCGGATGCAGCCTTCGGCGCGGTCGGTGTCCAGCGACGGCCAGCGCGTGGCCTGGCTGAAAGCGACCTGGGTGGGGATGCCGGCGGGGCCGGCCCTGTAGAACTCGGCGACGGCGGCATCGTCGTTGGTCGCCACGTCCCACTTGCCGAGCGCTTCGCCCAGCGTCTTCGCATGCACGGTGGGAACGTGCGTGTGCAGCAAGCCGCCGCGCGCCAGTTCGGCGAGGATCGCCATGATCCCGCCGGCGCGGTGCACGTCCTCGATGTGGTACTTCTGCGTGTTCGGCGCGACCTTGCATAACTGTGGCACGCGCCGGCTCAGCGCATCGATGTCGCGCATCGCGAACGGCACTTCGGCTTCTTGCGCCGCGGCCAGCAGATGCAGGATGGTGTTGGTCGAACCGCCCATGGCGATGTCCAGGGTCATCGCATTCTCAAAGGCTTCGAATGTCGCGATGCCGCGCGGCAACGCGGTCGCGTCCTCGGCGCCATACCAGCGGTGACAAAGCTCGACCGCGGTGCGACCGGCGCGCAGGAACAATTGTTCGCGGTCGGCGTGGGTCGCGACCACGGTGCCGTTGCCCGGCAACGACAGGCCCAGCGCCTCGGTCAGGCAGTTCATCGAGTTGGCGGTGAACATGCCGCTGCACGAACCGCAGGTCGGACAGGCGCTGCGTTCGACTGCGGCGACCTGTTCGTCGGAGGCGTTCGGGTCGGCCGCCATCACCATCGCGTCGATCAGGTCGAGCTTGTGGTCGGCGAGCTTGGTCTTGCCCGCTTCCATCGGTCCGCCGGAAACGAACACCGTGGGAATGTTCAGCCGCAACGCGGCCATCAGCATGCCCGGTGTGATCTTGTCGCAATTGGAAATGCACACCAGCGCGTCGGCGCAGTGGGCGTTGACCATGTACTCGACCGAGTCGGCGATGATTTCCCGGCTGGGCAACGAGTACAGCATGCCGTCGTGGCCCATGGCGATGCCGTCGTCGACCGCTATGGTGTCGAATTCCTTGGCCACGCCGCCGACGCGCTCGACTTCGCGCGCGACCAGTTGGCCCAAGTCTTTCAGATGCACGTGACCCGGCACGAACTGGGTGAACGAATTGGCGATGGCGATGATGGGCTTGCCGAAGTCGGCGTCGCCCATGCCGGTGGCGCGCCACAGCGCGCGGGCGCCGGCCATGTTGCGGCCGTGGGTGGAAGTCTTGGAACGGTATTCGGGCATGGGGGACGGCATCCGGCGGACTGCGGAACCGAATCCGAGCCGGAGACAATGGCGATGTGGCCGACGAGGATATTCGCACTTCGCGAAAGCTGCATCGGTTGCGTATGCAAGCGATGCAGCGCACGCATGCGTGCACCACGCGAATCCGCAGGAGCGGGCCCTGCCCGCGACCGCCCGCCATGTCGCC
>DASRYD010000209.1:0-12672 GCA_035653955.1 Pseudoxanthomonas sp. | reverse complement strand
CGGCCGCATGCGGCCGGTCGATCGAACAAAAAACCCGGCCTGCGCCGGGTTTTTTGTGGCCTGCGAAAAACGCCTCAATTCTGCGCCGGGTTGTTTTCGGCGAAGTACTCGTGGCTGTCGGCGTTGTTCAACGCGCCGTCGGGGTCGGTCAGGGCCAGGTTCTTCGCGCCGGCCTGGCCATAGACCACGTCGTCGGTGCCGGCGACCACGTTGAAGTGGCTGGTCTCGTGGATCAACGTGCCGGCCTTGGAGTCGGTGCCGGTCAGCGGGGCGCTCCAGAAGGCCCTGCAGACGAAGATCTCGTACGGCTTGGTCGGATAGACGTAGGCGTAGTAGTTCTGGTTGCAGCCGCAATTGATCTTGATCTCGCCGTTGTTCTGGTCGAGCGCCGCGTCGATGGCGGTGAAATGCTGCTTGGCCGTGCTGGTGCGGGTCGAGGTCGGGGTACCGAACCAGGTGGTGTAGCGCGGGCCGGGCGAAGTGAAGTTGTAGTTCTTCGCGTTTTCCGAATAGCCGCGCGCCGAGATCACGGCGTTGCCCGCGGTCGAAATCTGCGTGGTCGAGCAACCGACGTAGCTGACGCCGTTGACCACGGTGCCGCCGCTGCCCGGCTTGCCCTTGCCGCTGGTTCCGGCCTTGGCGGCGCCCAGCACGTCGTTGCCGTCGACCCAGACGCGCGCGTTGGCGCTGCGCAGGACCATCGGGTTGCCGCGCGAATCGCGCAACATGCGCCCATCGGATAGCGAGGCGTGCTGCAACGGCGAGACCAGGCTGACCTCGTAGTTGCCGCTCTTGCTCAGATCGTAGGAGCCGGACAGGTCGACGACAGTCTTCAGGCTGCGGCCCGGTGGCAGCACGACGAAGTCTGACGCTTCCGGCAGGCCACGCTTGACCAGCATGCCTTCGTAGGCGACCGGCTTGCCGTCGAGGGTCACCTTGAACAGCGAGGCTTCCGGAAAATCCGAAGGCAGTTCCCACTTGGGTACGCGCACCGCGCGATTGCCGGTGTTGGTGATGGTGACTTCGATCGGGCCCTGCAGGTCGCCCGCCTTGGCCGCGGCCGGTGCGATGCTGACCTGAAGCGGATTGAGATCGGCGTTTTTCGGCGCCGCAACCACGGCCGCGATCGAGAGCGAAAGGAGGGTAGCGCCTACAGCAAGATGACCGGGATTGAACTTCATGCTCGGCTTTTCCTTGAATGGTGGGTGGATGCCCGCCGGGCGGCGGACAGGCCGAATGTAGCCGGGATACGGGTGAACGCATCGCGATGCGCGGGCGGCCCCCGTGCTAGCCTCGTCGAATCGAAGGTTGAAAACGGATTCCGCCGTGGAAACGACGAAATTTCCATCCCTAGGGGTAATCGCCATGGTCGCGATGACGGCATCGGCTTGCGGCGGTGCAACGCATTCCAGCGCCGGCGGACCGTCGGCATCCGCACCACCGCCGGCGCAACCAGCCGCGGCGGCTTCTCCGGTCGCGGAGCTGGAACGCCTGCGCGGCGAAGCGATCGTGGGCAAGGACGGCTACGGCATCACGCCCTGCGGCAGCGACCGGCAACGGATCGTCGAATTCGCGCCGGATGCGCAGGTCTTCATCGATCGTTTCCTGCAGCCGGGCGGTCGGCTCGAGTTCTTCTTCGACGGCTGGGTGCGCGAACGCGAAGGCAAATGGATCGTCGAATCGGTCGAACGCGTGCACACCGAGGGGCCGCGGTGCGGTGCGCCGTTGGAACAGGCGGTGTTCGTTGCGCGCGGCAACGAGCCGTTCTGGTCCCTGTCGTTGAGCGCAACGGGTTGGGAGCTGCATCGCCCCGGGCAAGACGCATTGCACGCGCAGGCGCAGGCGATGAAGGCAGGCACGGCTTATGTCTGGGAATCCTCGGCACCGGCAGCGAAGGTGGAAATCGTCCCGGGCTATTGCGCCGACGGCATGGCCGATGCGGTTTCGGGCTGGGTGGCGAAACTGAGCCTGGAGGGCAAGACGCTCAACGGTTGTGCGCACCGGGGGGCGCTGGCCTTGCCCTGAAACCTGAGGGAACCGACCCCTGAGCTTCCCTTGCCGGCAGGCCGGTCCCTCCGGCGATGTGTCAGGTTTTTGCCCGGCGAGTCGCCTGATGAAGCTGAAATTCGCCGCGGTCAGTCCGCGGCAATCTGTATTGGTAATGACAGAAACGTGATGAGAGACCCGGATTTCGTTAGAAAATACCGTTTGTCGGGAAAAATGCTACTTTTATCCGCATTATTGGATTATGTGGGCAGGTAGTCGGGGCGGCAGCCGATTGCCTGGCAGGGGGAATGCCGCGATCAGGGAAAACAGATGCGATCGCTTCGCTGGGGAACTCGGCATGCTGGATCCATGGCTGCGGCAATTGCCGCGGCGGATCTCCGCGTGCGCGCCGGCACGCAGCGAAGCCGGATGCCTGGCATGCAGTCCGGCGTGACCCTGGTCGAACTGATGGTCGCTCTCGCCGTGATGGCCATCCTGCTGGCGCTGGCCGTGCCGTCCATGCAGTCGCTGGTCAACAGCAACCGGCTGCGCGCCGCCACCAATGAAACCTTGGCGACGCTGCAGGCGGCGAGGATCGAAGCGATCCGGGCGAACCGTCGCATGGTCGCCTGCCTGAGCGCCGACCCGAATGCCGATGCGCCCGTGTGCGATGGCAACAGGGCCAGCGGGTGGATCGTCTTCCAGGACGCGGACCGCAACGGCAGGTACGCGGCCACCGAACGCCTGGTCCGGCGCACCTCCGTCGCGGGCCAAGTGCGCCTGCTCGGCAGCGCCGCGTTGAACGGGCGGATCACGTTCAACGCCGACGGCATGGCCAGGGACGCGGCCGGCAACCTGCTCAACGCCACCGTGAGCGCCTGCCTGCCGCTGACCGCACCGCGCGAGAACAAGAGCGACATCCGCATCCGCGCGGGCAGCCGGCTCCAGGCCGAGCGGAAGGACGCGGGCGGGAAGTGCGAAAACCCAGGAGACACACCATGAGCGAGGTCGTTCGCATGCGGGCGGGACGAGGATTCGCCGGTCCCCGGCGCGTCGCCGGCGTCGGCATGATCGAAGTGCTGATCGCGGTCGTGCTGCTCGCGTTCGGCATGCTGGGCATCGCGGCGCTGCAGATGGCCGCGTTGCGCAGCAGCCAGAGTTCGCTGCAGCGCAGCCAGGCCACGATCTCGACCTACGCGATCCTCGACGCGATGCGCGCGAATCGCGATGAAGCGCGCATTGGCGGCTATAACCTGGCCACCAAGACTTGCGCCGTGCCGGATCCCGGCTCCCTGGCGAAGAACGACCTGGCCGAATGGATGGGGTCCCTGAAGCAGGTCCTCGGCGACTCCGCCTGCGCGAAGATCGTCTGCGGCAACGACAAGTGCGAAATAGAAATCAGCTGGACGGATGCGCGCGCGAAAGACGATCCGAACCAGTCCGTCACGACGGTCACGCGCCTATGAATGGTTCCTCCCACCAGGTCCGCCGGACACGAGGCTTCAGCCTCGTCGAACTGATGGTCGCGCTTGCGGTCGGATTGATCGTCACCGGTGCGGCGATCACCGTGTTCCTGTCCACCAGCCGCACCTACGACGCCACCGAAAGCCTCGGCCGCGTGCAGGAGAACCTGCGGGTTGCCTTCGAACTGATGGCCCGGGACGTCCGCGAAGCGGGAGGAAACCCGTGCGAGCGGAACCTGCCGGTCTACAACGTGCTCAACAATCCGCAAAACCGGTGGTACACCGATGCGGCCACCGGCATCCGTGGATATGAGGGCACGCAGGCTTTCGTGGGCGAGCCTTTCGGTACCGGGATAGGACAACGCATCGCCGGCACGGATGCGATCGAAATCAAAAGCGCCGGGCCGGGCATGAGCATCGTCAGCCACGTTCCGACTTCCGCGCAGTTCAAGTTGGGCACCGCCGATCACGGCCTGTCTCCGGGCGACATCGCATTGGCTTGCGATTTCGGCGAGGTCGCCGTTTTCCAGGTGACCAATGCGCAACCCGGGATCAACGTGACCGTGGTCCACAACCCGGGCACGGGCACGCCCGGCAACTGCAGCAAGGGACTGGGGTTCAGCGCTCCACCGAATTGCGACGGGGCCAACGGCAACCAGTACGCCTTCGGCTGCTACATGGGCAAGTTCTCCGGCGGCGGTTGCGACGGCGATGAGGACGGAATCAAGAACGAAGCAGAAGACATATGGCCGGCGGTCATTTCCAGGCTGCGCATGGAGCGCTGGTACATCGGGGCCAACGAACAAGGCGGCAGGTCGCTGTACCAATCTAGCGTCCGCAACGACGGCGGGACGCTCAAGGTGGACAACAACCAGATCGTCGACGGCGTGGAGAACATGAGCCTGAAGTACCTCCTCGCCGGTACGACGGGCTATGTCGACGCGACCGCAGTGAGCGCCGCCGATTGGGCCTCGGACAAGGTCGTTGCCGTCGCCATCGACATCGTCCTGACGGGGGCCGGAACCCCGGGCACGGACGGAAAGGACATCCGGCGCCACCTGAAGATGACCACCACCATCCGGAACCACACCGAATGATCACCTCCATGCCCGCATCCCATTCCGGCCAGCGCGGTGCCGCGACGCTGCTCGTGGTGCTGATCCTGCTGCTGGTCGTTGCGCTGATCGGGTTGGCCAGCCTGCGCGGCACGTTGATGGAAGAGCACATGAGCGCCGGCGTGCGCGATCGCGGGCTGGCATTCCAGGCCGCCGAAGCCGCCCTGCGCGAGGGTGAACTGGTGGCCGCGGACCGGCCGGCGGTTCCCGCGTCCGGTTGCGCGAAGGGCCTGTGCGCGATCCCGGTCCCGGGCGCCGCGCCGGTGTGGGAAAACGAGTCGGTATGGACGGACGCGCCCGAGACCGTGGTGACCCTCGGCGACAGGACGGCCAAGCCCAAGTACATCGTCGAATTGCTCGCCACCAACGTGCCGCCGCGCGGCAGTTGCACCACCAGCAAGGTGATAGGCGAAACCTCCTGCAGCGGCACCGAAAGGCGCTATCGCGTCACCGCGCGCAGCCGCGCCGACGGCAGGGCCGAGGTGATGCTGCAGTCCATCTATGCGGTTCCTTGAGATGAGCCACGCCATGAACGCCATCCGCTCCGACTCTCGCCGTCATTCCCTGCGTGGCCGGCTGACGGCCGTGGCCATCGCTTTCCTCGCCACACTGGTCGCGGGACCGGGGCAGGCCGTCGACATCCCCAACGATCCACTGCAATCGCAGGCGGCGTATCCGCCGGCGAACGTGCGTTTCATCCTCGACGATTCGGGTTCGATGAACCTGATCTCGATGCCGGCCTCGCTGGCCGACCCGGATTACGACAGAGGCACGGGTGCGTCCGGATATCTCGACGACACCAACATCAGGCATGCGTCGTACGGCCACAACACGATCTACTACAACCCGGCGACGACCTACCTGCCCTGGATCAAAGCCGATGGCACCCGATTCACGGGCGGTACTTCCTACACGGCGGCGTATCGCCATACCACCCTGCTGAGCGACGTAACCGATCTTTCCGCGGGGTCGAGGACGTCCACGTTCTACGTGCCGAAATCCGAGGCCGTGAAGACCAGTACCGATCCGGCCGATTTCCAGCGATTCCAGATAATCAAGATCGACGGCAAGGGCAAGCCGCGCGTAGTACGCAGCGAATGGGGCAGGTTGAACAGAAACAACCGGGGTGAGTCCGATGCCGGTTGCGACGATGGCAGGAACGGGGATGACGGCTGGTTGCAATGCACGTTCGCTACTCCGCTATTGCCGACCAATCCGGCATCGAGTCGCAGCGAAGCGGACGAGATGACCAACTTCGCCATCTGGTATTCGTACCACCGCAGCCGGATGAAGGTCGCCAAGGCCGGCGCCAGCGAGGCCCTGAGCCGGGTCGGCGAATACCTGCGCATCGGCCTGGACACGATCAACCGGAACACGACGGGTTTTCCGTACGACATCCCGGTGGGCTCGGACGGGGGCCTGTTCCGCGGCGCCAACAAGAGCACCTGGTTCGACCGCCTGCAGTCCGCGCAAGGCGATGGCAGCACTCCCTTGCATCGCGCGTTGCAGCGCGCGGGCGATTATTTTTCGCGCAGCGACGCGGCCGGACCATGGGACTCGGGGACGACGGCGTCGCAGATCAGTTGCCGCCAGAATTTCGCGATCCTGACCACCGACGGCTACTGGAATTCGACGGACGGATTCGCCAGCGTGGGCGACGCAGACGGCACCGCCGGCCCCGCCAATGTCTGGACCGATGCGCTGGGCAACATCAAGAAGAGCTATACCTACGCCCCGGCGAAACCTTACCAGGACAATTTCGTCGAGACTTCGACGAAATCGCGGCCCAATACCCTGGCCGACGTGGCGATGTACTACTGGAAGCGCGACCTGCGCAGCGATCTGGAAAACAACGTCCCCGAATCGCTGGCCGACGAGGCCTTCTGGCAGCACATGGTCACCTTCGGCGTCTCGATCGGGCTGAAGGGCAACCTGGATCCGTCGAGCGACCTGCCGTCTATCAGGAACGGCACCAAGCACTGGCCCGATCCGATCAATGGCGGCGAAAACAGGGATCGCATCGACGACCTGTGGCACGCCAGCGTCAACGGACGCGGCGATTTCCTCGTCGCCAGCAACAGCAAGGAATTCACCGACGGTCTGCTGGCGGCGTTTGCCGAAGTCGCCAAGCGCCTGGGCTCGGCCTCGAACGTGACCGCGAACAGCACTTCGTTCGTGACCAACGGTCGCGTCTACCAGGCCAGCTATCTCTCGGGCGCATGGAGCGGCGAACTGGCGGCCTACGATGCTTCCACGGCCGACGTGAAGGACGACACCCCGGTCTGGAGGGCGTCGACGCTGATCCCGACCTCGGGCCGCAACCTGTTGACCTGGGGCGGCAGGGGAGGCGCATCGTTTCCGACCAGTGCCCAGATCGCCCTGCTGGACCAGTCGTCGCGGGCCATCGCCCCGGTCAATGGAACGGACAACGCCGCCTATATCGCCGGCGACCGAAGTAAGGAAAAGCAGAACGGCGGAGAGCTGCGCGACCGGGGCACCGTGCTCGGCGACATCGCCAATTCCTCGCCGGTCTACGTGAAGGAATCCCAGACGATCTTCGTCGGCGCCAACGACGGCATGTTGCATGCTTTCGACGCGACCACTGGCGCGGAACTCTTCGCCTATGTACCGGGCGGCATCAACTTCACGAACCTGGCGAGCCTGAGCAACCCGCGTTATCTGCACCAGTACTTCGTCGACGGCCCGCTGATGGTCTCGTCCCGCGCCGTCACCCCGGGCAAGAACTACCTGGTCGGCGCACTGGGCCGCGGCGGCAAGGGCATGTATGCGCTTGACGTCACCACGCCGAAGACGTTCCGCGCCACCGACGTGCTGTGGGAACTCAACAGCGGCGCCAACCTGGGTCAGGTCCTGGGCGAGCCGCTGATCAGCCACCTCGGCAACGGCACGGCAGTCGCCATCTTCGGCAACGGGATCAACAGCGCCGGCGGCAAGGCCGTGCTGTATGTCGTCGACCTGCTCACCGGGGCGGTGCTCAACGAGATCGACACCGGCGCGGGCGGCGACAACGGCTTGTTCTCACCGCGCGGCTGGGACGAGAACGGGGACGGCAGCGTCGATTACGTTTTCGCCGGCGACCTGAAAGGCCATGTGTGGAAGTTCGACTTCACCGGCGCGACGCCGTCGATCGGTTATGGCGGCAGGCCGATGTTCACCACGGCTTCCGGCCAGCCGGTTACCGCCGACCTCGCGCTGGCGCAGCACCCGAAGACCGGGCAGCGCTGGGTGTTCGCCGGTACCGGCAGCCTGTTGTCGAAACTGGACCTGACCGACGACACCGTGCAGTCGATGTACGCGTTGATCGACGAGGGATCGAGCCCGATCGCCGTATCCGAACTCCAGGCGCGGACCATCGCCGTGGTCGATGCTACTACCGGCAACCGCGCCTTCGAGGCGAGCGGAACCTTGCCGGCGGGCAAGCGCGGCTGGTACCTCAACCTGTCGAAGCCGTCGCCCGGGGAGCGCGTGCTCAGCCGGCCGCTGGTCGACGGCTCGGCGTTGTTCTTCGCCAGCGTCGTTCCGCCGACCAGCAACGTCTGCGATGCAGGCGGCAACGGTTATCTCAACGCCATCGACGCCTTCACCGGTACCAGCCTGGCGGACTCGTTCTTCGACACCAACGGCGACCGGAAATTCGACGAGAAAGACACGCTGGAGGACGGCTCGGGGAACAAGGTCGCGACGGGGTCCATCAATCCAGGCGTCGGCATGCCGACCAAGCCGATCATCATCCGCGGGGCCGACGAATCGGTGGCCGTCGTCGGCGGCTCCACGGGCGGCCTGGCCGATCCGGCGATCAATCCGCCCGGATCGGCGCCGCGGCGCGTTTCCTGGCGCGAGATCCTGCATGACTGATCCCATGATCCAGGCACGCACAGGGCAGGGGTTCACCCTGATCGAACTGCTGATCGTGGTCGCGATCGTCGCCATCCTGACGGTGACGGCGATCGCCAGCTACGAGTTCGCCATGGTCAAGGCGCGAACCAGCGCGGCCCAGGGTTGCCTGACCGAGCGCGCGCAATACATGGAGCGCTTCTATACGGCCGCGATGACCTACGAAGGAGCGGCGGCTCCGACCTGCAGCGACGATGTGTCGCCGTTCTACACGATCGGCTACGCCGAAGATCCGACTGCCTCCACCTACACGTTGCAGATCGTGCCGCAAGGACGACAAGCCGAAGCCGACGCCAAGTGCGGCACCATGACCATCGATCAGACGGGCAAGAAGACCGCGACGAAGGACGGATGCTGGAAGTAGCGCTTACGCTGGCGCCGCCTCAGCGCAGCACGACCTGGCCGTTGACCACGCGCACGTAGGCGTTTTCGCGAATGCCGCCGAGGTTGCGCTGGTTGATCGTCACGGTGCGGCCGTCGTCCATGCGCACGGTGATGTCGTAGCTGGCGGCGGTGCGGTTCTGGATGGCGTTGCCGGCCAGCGCGCCAGCCGCGGCGCCGGCCACGGTGGCGGTGTTCTTCTCGCCCTTGCTGCCGCCGGTGTGTTCGGAAATCTGCCGGCCGGCGACCGCACCGACGATACCGCCCAGCACCGCGCCCGTGGCGGAAGGCGCAGTGCGCCCAGAAGCGACGGTGTCGACGCGCATCACCACGCCGCAGTCGTAGCAGGAACTGCGCGAGTAGGAACCCGCGCCGTCGTTGTAACCGCCGCCATAGGACGGCCCGTAACCGGGCGAGGTGGCGCAACCGGCCAGCGCGGCGGTGGCAACGGCGGTGGCAAGCAACAGACGGGTTTTCATGGGGTTCTCCTTGGCCTGCGTTTGGTCGCACGATGCATCGCATCGCTCGTGACGCATGGTTGGCGGCGGCCGATGAACCCCACGTCAACCCGGCGGGTCCGCCGGGTTGCGCGTCAGTGGCGATTCAGTGATCGCCCGGGCAAGGATCAGTTGCGGAAATCCTGGTGGCACGCCTTGCAGGCGCCGCCGATCTGCTTGGCCATCGCGGTGGCGGCGGCGCAGTCGGTCGGCGGCGTGGCCAGGCCGGCATCGAGCTTGCCGCGGAAATCGCTGGCGTGGCCGACGAAGCGCTGGTCTTCGGCGAGCTTCGGGAAAGCGACTTCCAGGTCGTTGCCCATCGCGCGCAGAGTGCGGGCGTAGGGCACGGTGTCGGTGGCGGCGCAGCGATTGCTCTTCACCGTCGCGTCCAGCAGGTCCATCTGCTTGGCCATCACGTGCATCACGCTGTGCGGGAACGGATCCTGCCGCGCCTGGATCGCGCGCAGCACGAACACGGTGCCTACCGCGCCGACCACCAGGCCGAGCAGGAACAGGAACAGGTAGCGGGAAGCATTCGATTTCTTGGCGGTGACGGGCGTTTCGCTGGCCATGCGGCGGGCTCCTTTTGTTGGAAAGCCCATGGTACGACGGCCGTCACGGTATCCGCCACGGGTACAATTCGCGGATGGACGCCATCAAAAGCCGGGAACTGCGCGAACGCTTCGCCGGCATCGACCGCCTGTACGGGCAGGGTGCGGTGGAAGGCTTCGCCGGCAAGCGTGTGGCGGTGGTCGGTCTGGGCGGCGTCGGGTCGTGGGTGGTCGAGGCGTTGGCCCGTTCGGGCATCGGCCATCTCAGCCTGATCGACGCGGACGACCTGTGCGTGTCCAACACCAACCGGCAATTGCCGGCGCTGGACGGGCAGTATGGACGCAACAAGGCCGAAGCCGTGGCCGAACGCTGCCGCGCGATCAATCCGCTGATCGAAGCGGAGGCGGTGCCCGCATTCGTCACCGCCGGCAATCTCGAGGAAATGCTGGGCCGCGGCTTCGACCTGGTGCTGGATGCCTGCGACAGTTTCCGCACCAAGGTCGAGATGATCGCCTGGTGCCGGCGGCGCAAGCTGCCGATCATCGTGTCCGGTTCGGCCGGCGGGCGTACCGATCCGACCCAGGTCCGCATCCGCGACCTGTCGCGCACCGAGCACGACGCGCTGCTGGCGCTGGTGCGCAAGAAATTGCGCGGCGAGTTCAACTTCCCGAAAAACCCGCAACGCTATTTCGGCGTGCCCGCGGTGTATTCGCTGGAGAACGTGCAATACCCGCAAGCCGACGGCAGCGTCTGCGGCCTGCGCCCGCAACTGGGCGCCGACGCGGCGCTGAAGCTGGATTGCGGCGTCGGCTTGGGCGCGGCCACCCATATCACCGGCGCGTTCGCTTTCGCGATGGTCGGCAAGGCGCTGCAGCTGCTGCGCAAGTAGCGCCACGAGCGTTGACGCCATTCGCAGGCGCATGATTCACTCGTGCCGGGGATAAGGAGCAGCGCATGGCCACCAGCAAGGCGTCCCGGAAACCGCGTCGCGAGGCGATGTCGCGCGTCGATACCGCATGGCTGCGGATGGAACGGCCGACCAATCCGATGATGATCACCGGCGTGCTGATGCTGGACGAGCCGATGACGCTCGACCGGCTGAAGCGGCTGATCCGCCAGCGCTTTCTCGCCTATCCGCGCTTCCGGCAGAAGGCGGTCGACACGCCGGCCGGCGCGTCCTGGGCCGACGACGCGAATTTCGACCTCGACTGGCACGTGCGCATTTCGGCATTGCCGGGACGCAGCGATCCGCGTTCGGAAAAGCGTGCATTGGAGCGTTTCGTCAGTCAGTTGGCCTCTTCGCCGCTGGACAAGACCAAGCCGCTTTGGCAATTCCACCTGGTCGAGAAGTACGGCGGCGGTTCGGCGGTGGTCGCGCGCATCCACCACAGCTATGCCGACGGCATCGCCCTGGTGCAGGTGCTGCTGTCGCTGACCGACGTGCAACGGGAACCGGAGAAGCAGGCCGACCTCGGCAGCGCCTGGCTGAAACAGGACGGCGCGGGGGTCGCACGCCGGGTCGGCGCGATCGACCGCTACATGAAGCTGGGCGGCAAGGTGCTGGGCAAGGGCATGGAGATGGTCCAGGACCCGACCCTGGCCACGATGCTGGCGAAGGAGGGCGGCGAGATCGGTCGCGAACTGCTGGCCGCGCTGGCTCTGTCCGACGACCCGCCGACCCTGCTGCGCGGCAAACTGGGCGTCAGCAAGCGCGTCGCCTGGGCCGAGCCCCTGGACCTCGATGAGGTGAAGGCGGTCGGCCGCGCCTGCGACTGCACCGTCAACGACGTGCTGATGGCCGCCGCGGCCGGCGCGCTGCGCGACTACCTGCTCGAACGCGGCGAAAACATCGACGGGGTGACCCTGCGCGCGACGGTGCCGGTCAACCTGCGCCCGCTGGAACATGCGCGCAAACTGGGTAACCACTTCGGCCTGGTGTTCCTCGAGTTGCCGGTTGGCGAAGCCAATCCGATACGCCGGGTCGAGCGCGTCGCCGAATGCATGAATAACTTGAAGAATTCACGACAAGCCATTGTTGCATTTGGTCTTTTGGCGGCACTTGGCATGGCGCCCGCGGCGTTGCAGGGCGTAGCGTTGGAGTTGTTCAGCCGCAAGGCGACGGCAGTGGCGACCAACGTGCCCGGACCGCAGCAACCGCTGTACCTGGGTGGCAGCAAACTGCGGGAGCTGATGTTCTGGGTGCCGCAGACCGGTTCCATCGGATTGGGCATTTCGATCCTCAGTTACAACAACCGGGTCCACTTCGGCCTGATCGCCGATGCCAAGCTGGTGCCCGATCCGGATGCGGTAATCCGCCGCTTCGGCACCGAATTCGACAAGCTGCTGTATCTGGCGCTGATGGGCGACTGGGACCGCAGGTTCGACGCCGAATCCGCCCTGGCGCTGTTGCCTGTCGAAAGCTGAACGGCGTCGGGAGGGTAGTTCGCTCCAGACCGGCGGCTTTTCATCGCGTTCATGTTCGTCTTGGCAGTCTTCGCGGCGAAGGCTTCCCAGCTTCGGCGTTCCCTCGCGCCGGGCATCCACCCCAAGGAGTTGCACCCATGAAGACCACGCTGAAGATCGGCTTGCTCGCCGCAGTGTCCGTCGCCACCCTCGGCGGTTGCGCCAGCTACACCGGCCAGACCAACGACCCGAATGATCCCAACCGCACCCGCACCGGTGCGCTGATCGGCGCCGGCATCGGCGCGGTGGCCGGCCTGCTCAGCGGCGGCAACGCCACCGAGCGTCGCCAGCGTGCGATGG
>DASRYD010000208.1:0-7766 GCA_035653955.1 Pseudoxanthomonas sp. | reverse complement strand
CGCGCCGCGCCGCGCCAGGCTGTCCAGCCGCGCGCTGAGTTCGGCATACGCGAACGGCTTCACCAGGTAATCGTCGGCACCGGCGCGCAGGCCTTCGACCCGGTGATCGACATCGCCCAGCGCGGTCAGCAGCAGCACCGGCGCGCGGTTGCCGGCGCCGCGCAACGTGCGCAGCAGGGTCAGGCCATCGAGCGCAGGCAGCATGCGATCCAGCACCAGCGCGTCGTAGTTTTCGGTGGTGGCGAGGAACAGCCCGTCCTTGCCGTTGTCGGCGTGATCGACGCTGTGCCCGTCTTCCTTCAGGCCCTTGGCGATGAAGGCGGCGGTATGCGTGTCGTCTTCGACCAGCAGGATGCGCATGCGGTTTCCTCGAAAGCACGTCGAGGATACGACACGGCGACGACCTCGACGTCGGCCCCAACAAAAAGCCCCGCCGGGGAGACAGCGGGGCCTGACGGCGTTACCCGGCCGCCACGGGCTTGCTGCGTACCGCGCGGCTTACTTGCTGCTGGAGGCGTCCGCCGGCTTGGCGGCAGCGGCCTTGGCGGCGTGGTGGCGGTGGTGCTTCTTGACCGGGGCCTTGCTGTCCGACTTGGCGGTGGTCGCCGCAGCGGCGGGTTTGGCCGGCGTCGCCGGGGTAGCCTGCTGCGTGGCGGCGAAGACGGTGGCGGAGCTCAGCGCCAGGGCGAGGCCGAGGAAAATGGGCTTGGTCTGCATGATCGTGTGTCCTGTCGACGGAAGGAGGGAACCGCATCTGGATCGTCGATCCATTGGCGACAGGTTGCGCCCGGCCGCCCGAAGGCGCGCTTGCCGGAGGATGAAGGAAATTTAATCTGCAGCTGCGCCGCGGTTCCGGCGTCGCTAGGTGTCCTGGCCGACCTGGCCCTGGTCGAAATCGCGCGTCTTGCGCACGGCAAGCTGGTAATCGTTGCCGATGATCTCGTGATATCCCTGCAGCGTCGCCAGCAGGCCGTCGACGCCGAGCTTGGGGGTATCCACGGCCACGCTGTCGATCTGACGCAGCCTGCTTTCCCGGCGCCAGTCGCCTCCGCGCAGTTTGGTCAGCCGGCGCGACAGTCCGCTCGGTTTTTCCGGTTGACCCAGCTTCGGCGGCACCCACAGGTAGTCGTCGAAGATCATCACGCCTCCGACCTTCAGCAACGGCCACGCCATCACACCGTCGGCCAGCGCGCCGAACGCGGAATGCCATCCGTCGACATACACGATGTCGTACGGCCCTTCGAGCTTGCGCAGCATGTCGAAGCTGGCGCCGGCATGTTCGCGGATCTTCGCCCGGTGCGCCGCGGTGTTTTCCCTGAAGCGGGCGTGGTAGTCGCCATACACGGGGTCGGGGGCGAAGAAATCCACGCAATCGATGCGCGCATCGTCTGCGGTCAGGATGTTCTCGCACAGCCACAGCGTCGATCGGCCTTCGAAGCTGCCGATTTCCAGCGCGCGCAATCCATCGCGTCCGGCAAAGGCGTCCAACCAGCGCCTCCATTGAGGGATGTTGTGTTCGAACCAGTTTTCCTGGAACTGCGCGTTCGCTTCTGTCGTTTCCATCGCTTTCATCCGCATATACAAACCTCGTACAAGGCCGGCATCACAAACCCTTCGCCGCCTCCGCCACCGCGCGGAACAACGCCCGCCCCTTGTTCATCGTCTCGTCCCATTCCTTCTCCGGATCGGAGTCGTAGACGATGCCGGCGCCGGCCTGCACGTGCAGCTTGCCGTCCTTGATCACCGCGGTGCGGATGGCGATGGCGGTGTCGGCGTCGCCATGCCAGCCGATGTAGCCGATGCTTCCGGCGTAGACGTTGCGCTTGATCGGCTCCAGTTCCCGGATCACCTCGAGCGCGCGGATCTTCGGCGCGCCGCTGACCGTGCCGGCCGGGAAGGTCGCGCGCAGCACGTCGGCATAGCTCAGGCCCGGCAACAGCTGGCCGGTCACTTCGCTGACGATGTGCATCACATGGCTGTAGCGTTCGATCACGAAACTGTCGCCGACCTCGACGCTGCCCGCTTCGGACACGCGGCCGACGTCGTTGCGGCCCAGGTCGATCAGCATCAAGTGCTCGGCGCGCTCCTTCGGGTCGGCCAGCAGTTCGGCCTCCAGCGCCAGGTCTTCCTCGTGGGTCCTGCCGCGCGGTCGGGTTCCGGCGATGGGACGCACGGTGACTTCGCCATCCTGCTGGCGCACGAGGATTTCCGGCGACGAGCCGACCACCTGCATGTCGCCCACGTCGAGGAAGTACATGTAGGGCGAAGGATTCAGCGCGCGCAACGCGCGGTACACGTCGACCGGGCGCGCGGCGAACGGCACGCTGAGGCGCTGGCTCAGCACCACCTGGAAGATATCGCCGGCGCGGATGTACTCCTTCGACTTCTCCACCGCATCGATGAAGCCCTCGCGGGTGAAGCCGGAGACGAAGTGGCTTTCGTCGAGCACGTCGCGGCGGATCGGCGGTGGATATGCGGTGGCGGTACGGCGCAACTTGGCTACCAGCTGGTCCAGCCGCGCCTGCGCGTTTTCCCAGGCGCTTTCCTGCGATGGGTCGGCGTGCACGATCAGGTACAACCGGCCCTTCAGGTTGTCGAACACGGCGACTTCCTCGCTCACCATCAGCAGGATGTCGGGTGTGCCGAGTTGGTCGGGGTTCGGGTTGGCGGCGAGTTTCTTCTCGATGTACTCGATGCACTCGAAGCCGAACCAGCCGACCAGGCCGCCGCTGAAGCCGGGCAGCCCTTCCAGTTTCGGCACGCGATGCGCGGCGCGCAGGGCTTCGACTTCGGCGAACGGGTCGGCGACATCGCGGCTTTCGACCAGGCGACCGTTCTCGCGCACTTCCAGCACGTGGCCGCGGAACGCGATCACCCGCTTCGCCGGCAGGCCGATGATCGAATAGCGACCGAAGCGCTCGCCGCCTTCGACCGATTCGAACAGGTAGGTGTGCGGTGCGTCGGCGAGCTTCAGGTAGACCGACAGCGGCGTGTCCAGGTCGGACAGCACTTCGCGGACGACGGGAATGCGGGTGTGGCCTTCAGCGGCGTGGCGCT
The DNA here is from genome assembly GCA_035653955.1 of Pseudoxanthomonas sp. Taxonomy (GTDB): domain Bacteria; phylum Pseudomonadota; class Gammaproteobacteria; order Xanthomonadales; family Xanthomonadaceae; genus Pseudoxanthomonas_A. The sequence goes on along the minus strand of DASRYD010000208.1, from coordinate 4,709 downwards.
GGAACTGCTCGAACGAAATCAAGGCGGTTTTCCTTCCGGGAAACGGTGGCGGGGCGGACGACGGCGACGAGCCACCATCGCCAGCGCCGGCGAGCGGAAGGAAGATCGCGGGGGAGCGTCTGCGGGGTCACGCCGGAACTTTACCAGCTTTTGTTCATCCTTCTCCCACCGGGAGAAGGGTCGCGAAGCGGCCGTCACACGGGTGTCATCCGCCGCCGCTAACGTGGCAATCCATAGCAGGGACGACTGGCGGAGGCAGGATCAGCCTCCAATTTTCCGGGGCGATGGCGCAGGCCATCGCCCCTTTCGTTTGCAACTAATGCGCCGCGGCGACTTCGGCGCGCATCTTCGCTATCACGGCCGCGTAGTCCGGGGCATTGAAGATGGCCGAACCGGCGACGAAGGTATCGGCGCCCGCGGCGGCGATCTCGCGGATGTTGTCGACCTTCACCCCGCCATCGATTTCCAGCCGGACCGGCTTGCCGATGGCATCGATCTTCTTGCGCACCACGCGCAGCTTGTCCAGCGCCGACGGGATGAAGGCCTGGCCGCCGAAGCCCGGATTGACCGACATCAGCAACACCAGGTCGAGGTCTTCCAGTACCCAATCCAGCACGTCCACCGGCGTGGCCGGGTTCAGCACCAGGCCGGCCTGGCAGCCGTGCGACTTGATCAGCTGGATGGTCCGGTGGACATGGTCGCTGGCCTCGGGATGGAAGCTGATCACGCTGGCGCCGGCTTCGGCGAAGTCCGGCACGATGCGGTCCACCGGCGACACCATCAGGTGCACGTCGATCGGCGCGGTGACGCCGCGCTTGCGCAGCGCCGCGCAGACCATCGGGCCGATGGTCAGGTTGGGCACGTAGTGGTTGTCCATCACGTCGAAGTGGATCCAGTCCGCGCCGGCCTTCAGCACGTTGTCCACCTCTTCGCCGAGCCTGGCGAAGTCGGCGGAAAGGATCGACGGGGCGATGATGCAGTTCGACATGGGGTTCGCTCAGCGTTTGCGCAGTTTGTGGATGCGGTCGTAGGCGGCGTTGATCTCGCGCGCCTTGGCTTCGGCCTGCGCGCGCAGCTCTGGCGCGGCGCCGGCCAGCTTGTCGGGGTGGTACTGGGATATCAGCCGGCGGTAGGCCTGGTCGACTTCCGCATCGCTGGCGTCGCTGGTCAGATTGAACACGCGATACGGGTTGTCGCGGGACAGGCTGAACCAGTCGTTGTCGAAGGCATGGCCGACCAGCAGGCCGATCAGCCCGCCGACGGGGTGGCGCATCAGCAGCCAGCCGGCGATGAAACCCAGCAATTTGCCGTACCAGCGGGTCATTCGCCGCCCTGCGTGGAAATCCGGCCTGCATTTTACGGCACATGGCACCCCGGCAGTCGTACACTACGCGGCCCGCTGCCGTCCGCGGGCCTCCGGCCCGGGCGCAGCCGCCATGCTTGCAGGAGTGTCCGTGCCCACGACGTTGCTTGAATCCGACCTGCCCGGCCTGCCGCTGCGCCATCGCGGCAAAGTACGCGACGTGTTCGACTTGCCGCGCGAGCGGCTGCCCCAAGGCGCGCCGCCCGGCGATTACCTGTTGATGGTCGCCACCGATCGCCTCAGCGCGTTCGACGTGGTGTTGCCCGATCCGATTCCCGGCAAGGGCGAAATGCTCTGCCAGATCTCCAACTTCTGGTTCGCCCAGACCGCAGACCTGATGCCGAACCACCTGACCGGCATCGACGTGGCCAGCGTGCTGCCCGCGGGCGTCGATCCGGCGTTGTACGCGAAGCGCGCGGTGGTGACCAAGAAGCTGAAGCCGGTGCCGGTGGAAGCGATCGCCCGCGGCTACCTGATCGGCAGCGGCTGGAAGGATTACCAGCGCACCGGCAAGGTCAGCGGCATCGAACTGCCTGCCGGCCTGCGCCAGGCAGAGCAATTGCCGGAACCGATCTTCACCCCGTCGACCAAGGCCGCCGTCGGCGACCACGACGAGAACATCGACTTCGACAGCATGGTCAAGACGGTCGGCGCGGATCTGGCCGAGAAGGTCCGCGACGCGACCCTGCGCCTGTACCGTTTCGCCGCCGGATTCGCCGCGCAGCGCGGCATCCTGCTGGCCGACACCAAGTTCGAGTTCGGCACCGACGCCGACGGCCGCCTGCACGTCATGGACGAGATGCTGACGCCGGACTCGTCGCGCTACTGGCCTGCCGACCAGTACGAAGTCGGCACCAGCCCGCCGAGCTACGACAAGCAATTCGTGCGCGACTACCTGGAAACGCTGGACTGGAACAAGACCGCTCCCGGTCCGAAGCTCCCGGCCGAAGTGATCGAACGCACCCGCGCCAAGTACGCCGAGGCACTGCAGAAGTTGGCGGGCATCGCCGTGTAGGTTGGCGTGGGAGCGACGCAAGTCGCGAATATCGAAGCCACGGCACTAACGATGCCAGGATGACTCGCTACACGAGCCGCTTGCCGCCGGCTGCTGCTGCTGCAATCGGCAACGCGTCGGCTCCGAGTTCGCGACCTACGTCGCTCCCACGCCGGAGATTCACGCTTCCAGCGCGGCCATGCCCAGGCCCGGCGAAAGGCGTATGCTTTCCTTTGATCGGACATGCCCGCAGAGAGCCCATGCACGCCACCGCCGAACGGCCCATCGACCGCTTCTTCGCCAGTTATTCCGCCGACCACCAGCATCCGACCAACCAGCTGATCCACGTGTTCGCCGTGCCGGCGATCCTGTGGTCGGTGGTTGCGCTGCTGTGGTGCATCCCGGTGTTCGGCACCCTGTTCAAGACCGGGGTATGGGCGGCGTTGGCGATGTTCGGCGCGTGGATGTTCTATTACCGGCTGTCGCGGCCGATCGGCTTCGGCATGCTCGCCGTGTTCTTCTTCTTCGGCTGCCTGTGCCGGTTGTTGCAGGCCGAATTCGGGTTGGGCGGCCTGTTCAAGCTGGCCGTCGGCGTGTTCGTCGTCGCCTGGATCGCGCAGTTCGTCGGCCACAGCAAGCTGTTCGAAGGCAAGAAGCCGAGCTTCTTCACCGACCTGACCTACCTGCTGATCGGTCCGATCTGGGTATTGGCGAAGTTCTACCGCAAGATGGGCTGGAAGTACTGACCAGCCGCTTCAGCCGTTGGCCGTGGTCGTCGGCTTCAGCGTCACGCGCAGCCACGACCAGCCCAGCACCGCCGACAGCAGCGAGCCGCACAGCACGCCAAGCACCGCCGCCTCTCCGAAGTGGCCGCCGACGTTGCCGTAGGCCAGCTTGGCGATGAACAGGCTCATGGTGAAGCCGACCCCGCACAACATGCCCAAGCCGAGCATTGCCGCGAAACCCATTCCGTTCGGATAGCGTGCGATGCCCGCTGCCCGCGCCGCGGCCGCAGTGGCGACGATGCCGACGGGCTTGCCGAGCAACAGGCCGACCGCGATGCCCAGCGGCACCGGTGCCAGTGCATCGCCTGCACGCATGCCCTCCAGCGCCAGTCCCGCATTGACGAAAGCGAACAGCGGCAGGACCAGGTAAGCGACCCACGGATGCAGCACGTGTTCGAGGCGTTCGAGCGGCGAGTGCTCTTCGTTCGACGCGCGCAGCGGGATCAGCAAGCCAGTGACCACGCCGGCCAGCGTCGCGTGCACGCCCGACTGCAGCACGAAGTACCAGACCACTGCGCCCAGCACCAGGTACGGCCACAGCCGGGTCGCCCCGCGCCGGTTCAACAGCAGCATCAGGCCGATGCCGGCGCCGGCCCAGGCCAGATGACCGAGGGACAGCTGCTCCGTGTAGAAGATCGCGATGATCAGGATCGCGACCAGGTCGTCGACTACGGCGATCGTCGACAGCAGCAGTTTCATTCCCAGCGGCACCCGCGGGCCGAGCAGCGCGAGGATGCCGAGGGCGAAGGCGATGTCGGTGGCGGTGGGAATCGCCCAGCCGCGCATCGCGACCGGATCGGCGTGGTTCACGCCCCAGAAGATCAGCGCCGGCGCGGCCACGCCGCCGACCGCGCACAACACCGGCAACAGCATCTGGTCGAAGCTCGACAACTGCCCGCTGAGCGTTTCGCGTTTGATCTCCAGCGCGACCAGCAGGAAGAACACCGCCATCAAGGCGTCGTTGACCCACCATTCCAGCGGATGGTCCATCGCGAACGTGCCGACGGCGAAGCCGAGCGGCAGGTGGCGGAAATGTTCGTAGGCGTCATGCAGCGGAGAGTTGGCCGCCAGCATCGCCAACGTCGCGGCGACGATCAACACGATGCCGCCCGCGGCCTGCAGGCGGAAGAATTCGCGCAACAAGTGCAGCGCGCGGGCGACGGGACGAGGTCGGCTCATCGGTCGATCTTAGCGGACGGAAGCGGATCCAGGCGATGTCGGCACGACGTCGCCGGTCTTCCGCAGCGCCACGGATCAACGAATCGGCATGACCTCCTGCGCATAGCCGATCATGTACACGGCGAACGCGACCCACAGCACGAACGCGCCCAGCAGGATCCCGCCCTCGTAACGCTTGATCCGCAAGTCCCCGCGCAACATCGGATACAGGGTCAGGCAGAACGCCATCGACGCCGGCAGCGCGTAGCGCACGCACAGGTCGGGCAACCGGATGGGCGTCGGCGACAGCGCCGCCATGCCGCCGACGATCACCAGCAGGTTGAACAGGCTGGAACCCAGCACATGCCCCAGCACCATGTCGCCCTGCCCCCGCCGCGCCGCGGCGATG
>DASRYD010000207.1:0-7096 GCA_035653955.1 Pseudoxanthomonas sp. | reverse complement strand
GGCTGGGAAGCGGCGCTGGAAGCGACCGGCGTCGGCGATGTCACGGCCAACGATCCGGGCAGCGCGCGCGCGCCGGGCTACATGCTGCTGGGCATCGAATTCGCCCGCGAATGGCGCTTCGGCTCGCAATCGTTGCGCGGCTTCGCCCGCGTGGACAACCTGCTAGACAAGGCCTACGTCGGCTCGGTGATCGTCAACGAAGGCAACGGCCGCTATTACGAACCCGGTCCCGGCCGCGGCCTGCTGCTGGGCCTGCGCTGGCAATGGGCCGCGGAGGACGCGCCATGAACACCGCAACGCAGAATCCGCTCGACATCCGCCAGGTCATCGCCACGCTGGCCGCGCTGCAGCTGATCGACAGGCTGCGCGCGAAGCATGGCGCGCTGCTGTTCCACCAGTCCGGCGGCTGCTGCGACGGCTCATCGCCGATGTGCTACCCGGTTGGCGATTTCATCGTCGGCGACCGCGACGTCAGGCTGGGGGAAATCGGCGGCGCGGATTTCTTCATCAGTCCTTCGCAATTCGAATACTGGAAGCACACCCAGCTGATCATCGACGTGGTCGAAGGCCGCGGCGGCATGTTCTCGCTGGAGAACGGCGAGGGCGTGCGCTTCCTGGTACGTTCGCGCCTGTTCACCGACGACGAATTCGCCGCGCTGCAGGCGCAGGGACGCGCATAGCCTTCCCCTCCGCAAACCCATCGGCTTTTGTTGCCGAATCATCCACGACCCAAACCACTCCGCCGTGGGAGCGAGCTCGCTCGCGAATGCTCTTGGCCCTCGGCCAGGAGCATTCGCACCCGAAGAGCTCCCGCAGGGCCGTCGCCCCCACGACGGGACGGCCCGTTCCGACCGTTGCACCCGCAACCCTCCCGGCGATGGCCCGTCGCCCCTGCTAAACTCGCGCTCCGCGCGATTCGCGCATCTTCCCCCCACAGCCAGCGAAACCCCCACCGTGTCCGTCTTTGCGCATGTCGAACAAGTCCCCGGCGATCCCATCCTCGGCCTGACCGAGGCCTACAACGCCGATACCCGCCCGACCAAGGTCAACCTCGGCGTCGGCATCTACTACGACGAAAGCGGGCGCATTCCGCTGCTGAAGTGCGTGCAGCAGATCGAACGGCAACTGGCCGAACAGGGCCGCCCGCGCGGCTACCTGCCGATCGACGGCCTGCCGGCCTACGTGCAGGGAACCCAGCGCCTGCTGTTCGGCGAGGATTCGCGGCTGCTGGCCGCCGGCCGCGTCGCCACCTTGCAGACCATCGGCGGCAGCGGCGCGCTGCGCGTCGGCGCCGACCTGCTGAAGAAGCTGCTGCCGAAGGCGAAGGTCGCGCTGAGCAACCCCAGCTGGGAAAACCACCAGGCGGTGTTCGCCGCCGCCGGCTACGAGGTGTCGAACTACGCCTACTTCGACGCCGCGACGCACGGCGTCGATTTCGCCGGCATGCTCGCCGACCTCGGCCGGCTGGAACCCGGCTCGGTCGTGCTGCTGCATGCCTGCTGCCACAACCCGACCGGCGCCGACCTGAGCGTGGAGCAGTGGAAGCAGGTCGCCGCGCTGCTGAAGGAGCGGAATCTGTTCCCGTTCCTCGACATGGCCTACCAGGGTTTCGACAAGGGCATCCGCGAGGACTCCGCCGCGGTCGGCATCCTGCTCGACGCCGGCATCGACAGCTTCGTGCTCAGCAGTTCCTACGCCAAGTCCTTCTCGCTGTACGGCGAACGCGCCGGCGCGCTGTCGGTGATCGCGGCCAACGCCGCCGAGGCCAAGGCGGTGCTGTCGCACGCCAAGCGGGTGATCCGCACCATCTATTCCAGCCCGGCGACCCACGGCGGCGCGCTGGTGGCCGGCGTGCTCAACAACCCCGAGCTGCGCGCGTTGTGGGAACAGGAACTGGCCGACATGCGCAGCCGCATCCACGCGATGCGCGCGTTGCTGGTGTCGAAACTGGCCGAATGCGGCGCGCCCGAGTTCGCCTTCATCCAGCAGCAGGCCGGCATGTTCTCGTATTCGGGCCTGTCGAAGGCGCAGGTGGACCGCCTGCGCGACGAGTTCGGCATCTACGCGGTCGGCAGCGGCCGCATCTGCGTGGCGGCGTTGAACCACGGCAACATCGATTACGTCGCCGACGCCATCGCCGTCGTGCACAAGGGCTGAATCCAGCGATTGCCGTCGCGGGCAGGGATGCCGCGGTAATGCCCTTGCGGGAGCGAGCTTGCTCGCGAATGCTTATGCTCCGGCTTTCGTAAAGCGGGGCTTGTCGCGATCCGCGGCAATGCGGAAAGCATTCGCGAGCAAGCTCGCTCCCACAGGAATCCGCGCATGTCGACCCCCGACTTCATCGAAACCTATCCCGATCTAGTGGACGGCGCGGCCTGCGCCGCCATCGTGCAGCGCATGCGCGACAGCGATGCGCTGCAGCCGGGCCGGGTCGGCAGCGGGGTGTTCCCCGAACTCAAGCGCAGTCGCGACCTGAGCCTGGTCGGCCGGCCCGAATGGCAGGACGTCGACCTGCTGCTGCAACAGGCGGTGTTCGCCGGGCTGCTGCGCTATCTGCGCCGGTATCCGCAGACGCTGATTTCGCCGCTGATGTTGCAGCACCAGTCGCCCGACGGCAGTACGCGCCGGCTGCAGGCCGAGGACATCGCGGCGATGGACGACGCGGCCGTCGCCGACCTCGCCCGCACCTGCCTGCGCCCAGGCGCGATCAACCTGCAGTGGTATTCGGCCGGCGAGGGCGGTTATCCGTACTGGCATTGCGAGCTGTACCCGCGCGACGCACGCGCGGAGACGCTGCACCGGCACCTGTTGTGGACGTTATACTTGAACGACGAGTTCGACGAAGGCGAAACCGAATTCCTGTTCCAGCAACGCAAGGTCAAGCCGCGCACCGGCAGCCTGCTGATCGCTCCGACCGCGTTCACCCATACCCATCGCGGCAACCGTCCGCACAACGGCGACAAGTTCATCGCGACCAGCTGGATTCTGTTCCAGAACGCTGACAAGCTGTTCGGCGCACCGTCGCCGTAGGTTTCCGGAAACCCCATGGCCATTCGCTGGACGCAATCCTCCGACTCGATCGACTGGGACGCCTTGTCCGAGCTCTATCGCATCGCTCCGCTCGGCAACAAGAGCGGCGAGTGGCTGAAGACGGCGTACGCGAACAGCATGTTCAAGCGCTTCGCGTTCGCTGGCGACGAGGTCGTCGCCGCCGGCCGCGCCGTGGCCGATGGCGTGGACTGCTCCTATCTCTGCGACATCGTGGTCCACCCCGCTTACCAGGGTTCGGGCCTCGGCAAGGAACTCATCCAGAGCCTGATCGACCTTTCCAGAGGCCACCGCAAGATCATTCTCTATGCGGTCCCGGGTCGCGAACCGTTCTATGCGAAGTTCGGTTTCCGCCGCATGAACACGGCCATGGCGATCTTCTCCGACCCGGAGAAAGCCGCCGCGGACGGGTACACGCAATAGCCCGGCCCCATGCCAATGCATGACGATGCCGGGATGCGCATGCCCGTCGGGTCTTCCCTTCCCGACCTGCGCATCCACCGGATTCCCTGGCAGGAAACCATCGCGCTTCGCCACGCGATGCTGTGGCCGGACCGGCCTCCGGAGTTCTGCCATGTCGAAGGCGACGAAGACGCCTGGCATTTCGGCGCCTTTGCCCCGGAGGGACTCGTGTCGGTGGCCTCGGTGTATCCCGACGGCCGCGACGCGCGCTTGCGCAAGTTCGCCACGGCCAGCGGCTTCCAGCGCCGCGGCGTCGGCACGCGGATGCTGGAACACATCCTCGCCGAGCTGAAGGACCGGGATTTCCGACGTTTCTGGTGCGACGCGCGGGAATCGGCGCTCGGGTTCTACGAACGCTTCGGCATGCGACCCGAAGGCGAACGCTTCCACAAGGGCGAGGTGCCGTATTTCAGGATGAGCGTGCGGCTGGACTGATGCGCTCGGCCAAACGCGTCAGAACTGCTCGCCCTGCAGCATGTTTGCGCGGACGGGTGCGCCTTGCACGCCCGCCCTTGGAGCATCAGTGCGCGTCGGGAGCAACGAATTCCGGCAGCTTCTGCTCGAACATCGCATCGAACGTCGACGCGGGCAGGATGTGACCCTGCGGGCGCGCCTGGTCCGCCACATCCGAGCCCCAAGTCGCGGATCGCAGGCGCTGGTTGGGCGTGCCGTGATGGCCGCTGCTGGTGAAGCCGCAGTCACCGATCTGGTAGAAGGACTGCAGCGAAGGCAGCAGGCGCTTGGCGTTCAACGATTCGCCGCGCGCATGGGTCAGGAAGTAGGTGCTGAAACTGTCGGCCATCAGCTCCGTGCGACGGGTCCTTTCCGCAGCGGTGGGCAAGCTCGAAGCGAACAGGTTCTTCTGGTATTGCACATGATGGCCGAACTCGTGGCCCAGGATCGCGCGTGGAGCCACGTCGCCCAGACCGACCGCAGACATGGCCTGCATGATGCCGTCGCCCATCAGGATGGCGCCGCCAGCCTGGCCCGACGAGCCGACCGCGAAAGCGTTCAAGCTCAGATACGGGTGGCCACCGTTGGCCAGCATGCCCGGATTCGCTTGGACATTGTCGTAAACGATCTGACCCAGCAGATTCGCCAGTTCGTCGTCGACACCGATGTAAGCGTTCTGGATCAGCCGAGCCAAGCGATCAACGCTGCCGTAAACGTCCGAGCCGTGCATGGGAACCAACTGGACGTTCTCGCCGTCGACGTCCCAGAAACGGCGCAGGTCCTTCATTTCCGCGGTCAGCAGCTGGGTATATTCCCCGTTCCTGCCGAAGCGGTTGGCCTTGGATTCGTAGCCAAACAGCATCGCGTCGTACTGCGCGAAGTCGAGCACGGCCGAATAGGCGAAATCGAGGTCGCCGGTTGCGTAATAGATTCCGCTGATCGCGCCAATCAGGTCGGAAACATCGAGCCCGTCGATCCAGTCGTCCATCGCGGTATTCGAGCACTGGTAATCGCTGGGATTGATGGCCCGTTCGACCATTCCCGACCATTCCGTTTCCGGAATGCCCAGCCGCGCCTTGGCGTTGCTGACGTTGCTGGACCAGTTCTTCGGCAACATCGCCTGCACGCGCTGTGCGCTGGCGGAAAGCGGCGTCGCAGCAGCGCTGGCCGCGGAAACGGCCATGGTCGAAGGTGTCGCCGCAAAGCCGACGGAAGCGGTTGCGCACATCGTGAGCGTGGCCAGCGCAATGGATTTGGCCAAGGCATCGAGTTTGAGCACGTGACACTCCTGTGGATGGAAAGAAACAGTCCTTTTACGGGCGAACGAAGAGTCCGCCACGAAGGTCCCCTACACTGCACCGCAGCACGAAATCACGGTTACAGTGGTAACCGATACTAGCCCGAAACGGAGTATTGCTGTCCAGCAGGCCAGCCGTTAGAACAACTCACCCTGCGGCGATGGCTTGCGCGGCGCGACGAACAAACTGCAATCCAGCCCGTCGTCGCGGTGGCTGCGGCTGTAGCCGCTGTCGTAGCCGAAGCGCTTCTTGGCCAATGCGAAACGCTTCGCCAGCAGATCGGCGAACACGCCTTCGCCGCTGAAGCGCTTGCCGAACGTCGCGTCGTAATCCTTGCCGCCGCGCGACTGGCGGATCGTGCTCATCACATGCGCGGCGCGGTCCGGCACGTGGGTCTGCAGCCAGTCGCGGAACAGCGGCGCCACTTCGTGAGGCAGGCGCAGCAGCACATAGCCGGCCGAACGCGCGCCGGCGTCGCGCGCGGCTTCCAGCACGTCTTCCAGCATGTGGTCGTTCACCCACGGGATCGCCGGCGCGAACATCACCCCGACCGGGATCCCGGCCTCGTGCAGCGCGCGCATCGCGCGCAGGCGCGAATGCGGCGCGGACGCACGCGGTTCCAGCTTCGACGACAGCTGGTTGTCCAGCGAGGTGATCGAAATGTAGGCGTGGACGAGGTTGAGTTTCGCCATCGGCGCGAGCAGGTCGATGTCGCGTTCGACCAGCGCGTTCTTGGTGATCAGCGAGAACGGATGGCGGGTTTCGGCCAGCACCTCGATCACCCTGCGGGTCAGCTGCAACTTGCGTTCGGTCGGCTGGTAGATGTCTGTGCTGACCCCCAGCGCGATCGGGCTGACCCGGTAGCCGGGCTTCGCCAGTTCGCGGCGCAGCACTTCCGGCGCATTGGTCTTGGCGAAGATCTTCGTCTCGAAATCCAGTCCCGGCGACAGGTCGATGTAGGCATGGGTCGGCCGCGCGAAGCAATACGAACACCCGTGCTCGCAACCCCGATACGGATTGACCGACTGGGCGAACGGGATGTCCGGCGAATCGTTGCGCACGATCAGGCTGCGCGCGGCTTCCTCGCGCACTTCGGTTCTCGGCGCCGACTCGCTTTCGTCCTCGCGATTGCGCTCGTGCCAGCCGTCGTCGGTCTTCTCCGCAACCGTCTTCGCATAACGGCCGGGCAGCCAGCCGGTCGAACCGCGGCCCTTGATGGCCTGTCCCCGGTGCGAGCCTTCTCCTTCGTGCATGCGTGCAGCCTACGCCGGCGCCGTCTCAACCGAGGCGACACGCAAGGCGAGACAAGCGCGGTCGGCGGCGGGATACTGCGCGTGGAACGCACGTCATGGAACCACGGCATGTTCGAAGCCCTGCACCGCGCGTGGGACGCCTTCTGGGCGATTCCGCACATCAACCTGTACCTGACGCTGGCCTGGTTGCTGTATCTGGTGCCGCTGTGCGTGTGGATCGTGCTGCAACGGCGCGAGCCGGTGGCGACGCTGAGCTGGCTGCTGTCGCTGTCGCTGCTGCCTTACCTGGGTTACGTGGTGTACTTCCTGCTCGGCCCGCAGAAGATCGACCGCCAGCGCCTGCGTCGACGCATCGCCCGCAACCGGCTCGACCCGAAGACGCTGGCCGGGCCGCTGAGCGAGGATTGCACCGAACTGGCCTTGCTCGGCCAGGCCACCACCGGGCTGGCGCCGCGCACCGCGCGTTCGGTGCGCCTGTTGGTCGACGGCGGCGCGACCTACGACGCGATCCTCGAGGCGGTCGCGTCGGCACGCGACCATGTGCACCTGGAGTACTACATTTTCATGCCCGACCGCATCGGC
>DASRYD010000206.1:0-6512 GCA_035653955.1 Pseudoxanthomonas sp. | reverse complement strand
CTCGACCAGGCCGGCTTGCGCCAGCGGCTTCAGCACCTTGCTGACCGTGGGCGGCTCCAGGCCGGAATGCTCGGCCAGGTCGGTGGCGCTGTGCACTTCGCCCGGACGCGCGGCGAGCACGGTCAGGACGACGGTGGCGTAATCGGTGAGTTTGGTGACGCGAAGCATGACAACGGGCCGCTAAAACGTACTGAAATTGTACGCTTTGCGGCCCATTGCTCCAAGTGGGCTTTCAAATCAATGATTTGCGTCGCTATCGGCCGCGGCAGCGGCGGCCGGCATGGCTGGCAGCACCAATTGGAAGAGCGGCGGTTTCGGGGCCTGGCCGGGCGGCAATGCCTGCTGCGCGGCCTGGCCCGCAGCGCCCAGCGAATGGACGAAGCGATAGATCGCGCGGCGATCCTCTTCGGCCATCGCGCGGATGGTGAAGTCGGGCATCGGCGGGCGCGTGCGCAGGTTGGCGCTGTAATCCATCCATTGCGCCTCGGTCATCTCCCGCATGCGCAGACGCAGGTTGGTCGGGTAGGTGGTGCCCCACGGGCCGTTATAGCCCAGCGGCGAACCGACCAGCCATTGCGCCTTGTCGAGCCGGCCGCCGCTCTCGGGATAGCCGGGCGTGTGGCAGTCGTTGCAGCCGCCGATCTTCACCAGGTATTCGCCGCGCGCGATCAGCTCGGGTTCGGGCGCATGGGCAGCGATGGCCGGCTTGGCGGCGGGTTGACAGGCGGCCAGCGAGAGCAGCAACGGCATCAACGCCGCCAGCAGGGGTAGGGTGGTGCGCTTGTGGGTCATCGGCGGATTTCCGGATTGGGATTCGACCGCATCAATACGCAGGCCGGCTCGACGACAGGACAGGTTCGGGCGCCACCCTGCCATCGGTCATGCCGGCCTTCGGCAGGGTTCGCGCCGGCCGTGCGAGAATTGCCCGTCCCCCTTTCACGCATTACGCAATGGCCAACAAGAAGATCGAAGCGCGCAAGTCCGACATCCACGGCAACGGCGTGTTCGCCATCGCCCCGATCAAGAAGGGCGAATTCGTCATCGAATACAAGGGCAAGCGCCGCACCCACGAGGAAGTCGACGAGGAGGACTCCGGCGACGTGGAGTCCGGCCACACCTTCCTGTTCACCCTCAACGACGAGTACGTGATCGACGCCAGCCACAAGGGCAACCGCGCGCGCTGGATCAACCACAGCTGCAGTCCGAATTGCGAGGCGGTCTTCGACGAATACGAAGGCAAGAACCGCAAGAAGGATCGGATCTACATCGAGGCGATCCGCAACATCAAGCCCGGCGAGGAGCTGACCTACAACTACGGCATCACCCTGGACGAGCCGCATACCGCGCGGCTGAAGAAGATCTGGGCATGCAAGTGCGGCTCGAAGAACTGCACCGGGACGATGCTGCAGCCGAAGAAGTAAGGGCAGCAATCACCCCTGTGGGAGCGACTTCAGTCGCGAATGCTTTTCGTTCGGTCGATCCAGGGCAAAGATCAAAAAGCAATCGCGACTGAAGTCGCTCCCACATGAGGGGTTCGGGCGGGCATCGGCCCTTGGAACGATGTTCTAACCCGCCGCACCGGATAATGATGGCGGTCCCCCCACCTTCGTAAGGAACGCTCATGGCTCTCCCCCTGCAAGGCAAGGTCGCGGTCGTCACCGGCGCGGCCAGCGGCATCGGCAAGGAAATCGCGCACACCCTGGCCCGTTCCGGCGCGGCCATCGCCATCGCCGACCTCAACCTGGACGGCGCCAATACCGTCGCCGCCGAGATCGTCGCGGCGGGGGGCAAGGCGCTGGGCGTGGCGATGAACGTCACCGACGAGGCCGAGGTCGACGCCGGCATCGCCCGGGTCGTCGAGCAACTCGGCCCGGTCGACATCCTCGTTTCCAACGCCGGCGTGCAGATCGTCAACCCCATCGAGAACTACGCCTTCGCCGACTGGAAGAAGATGCTGGCCATCCACCTGGACGGCGCGTTCCTGACCACCAAGGCGGTGTTGCCGCACATGTACGAAGGCGACCGTGGCGGCGTGGTGATCTACATGGGTTCGGTGCATTCGCACGAGGCCTCGCCGCTGAAATCGGCCTATGTCACCGCCAAGCACGGCCTGCTGGGCCTGGCCCGGGTGCTGGCCAAGGAAGGCGGCAAGCGCAACGTGCGTTCGCACGTGGTCTGCCCCGGCTTCGTGCGCACGCCGCTGGTGGAGAAGCAGATCCCCGAGCAGGCGAAGGAGTTGGGCATCAGCGAGGAGGAAGTGGTGAAGAAGGTGATGCTGGGCCAGACCGTGGACGGCATCTTCACCACCGTGCAGGACGTGGCCGAGACGGTCCGGTTCCTGTGCGAATTCCCCAGCGCCGCGCTGACCGGGCAGAGCGTCGTGGTCAGCCACGGCTGGTACATGCAGTAGTCGTTTCCAAGGCGACCCGACGCGGTCGCCGGTGCAGGGTCGAAGGGAGTCCATCGAAGTTGCCGTCCCGAGCCGGGCGAGGGACGGCGAACCAAGGATACGCATGGCTACGAAACGAGTCGTCAGGCCGAAAAAATCCATTCCCTCCCACGGATCGAAGTCGGCGCTGCGCACGCCGGAAAACATCGCCCTCGTCCTCCAGGGCGGCGGTGCGCTCGGCGCCTACCAGGCCGGCGTTTACCAGGGCCTGCACGAAGCCGGGATCGCGCCGAACTGGCTCGCCGGCATCTCCATCGGCGCATTCAACACCGCGTTGATCGCGGGCAACCCGCCCGGGAAGCGGCTCGATGTCCTGGGCGAATTCTGGGACACGGTCTCGCAACCGTTCTTCTTCCCGGCCACGGCGCAGGGGCAGGAGGCCAGCCTGGGACAACTGCACGGCGATTCGCGCAGCTGGCTCGACGCTTGGGAAGCCTGGCGCGCCCTGGTCGAAGGCCAGCGCGGGTTCTACGCACCGCGCGCATGGTTCGATCCGTTCGCGGTCCCCGGCCCCGATACCGCCAGCTGGTACGACACCCGGCCGATGCTCGACACCCTGAACCGGCTGGTCGACTTCGACCGGCTCAACGATGGCGGCGTGCGCGTCTGCGTCGGTGCGGTGGACGTGGCCAGCGGCAATCTGGAGTACTTCGACAACGCGAAGATGCGCCTCGACGCGCGCCACATCCTCGCTTCCGGCGCGCTGCCGCCGGCGTTCCCGGCGGTGGAGATCGACGGGCGCTGGTTCTGGGATGGCGGCCTGGTGTCGAACACGCCATTGTCGCAACTGTTCGAAACCGAGCCGCGCCGCGACGCGCTGGTGTTCCAGATCGACCTGTGGAGCGCGCGCGGCGACCTGCCGCACAACCTGTTCGACGTGGCCGAGCGCGAAAAGGAAATCCAGTACTCCAGCCGCACCCGCGCGATCACCGACATGCACCGCGTCGGCCAGCACTACCGGCGCCTGCTGCGCGAATTGCTGGAGGAAATCCCCGCCGACGTGCGCGCGCGCAATCCGTGGTGCCAGCATGCGGAAAAACTGGCTTGCGATCGCCGCTACAGCGTAATCCATCTTATTTACCGCGACCGGGCCCGCATCGGCCATTTCAAGGATTACCAGTTCGGCCGCTTGGCCATCCAGGAGCACTGGCAGGCGGGCCGCGTGGACATCGGCCGCGCGTTGGCCCATCCGGAATGGCTGGAACTGCCGCAAGGCGAAAACGCCTTCATCACTCACGACGCGACTGCCTGAACGGCATCGTCCCAGTGGGGATGCCGCACCCGATCCAAAGGTTTACATGACCGACGGCAGGCGCACGGATGATCGCGCCTGCGTAGCCTGCGCGCATCCAAACTGGGGTGTGCGTCGATGCGACAATTGCTTGCGATGGTGTTGTCCGGGTTGGCCTTGCCGGCCCTGGCGGCGGAATCCGGTCCGACCGTGGTCATCGACGGCCGCATCGATCCGGCCGAATGGGCCGGCGCGCAGCACGTTACCGATTTCCGCAGGGTGCAGCCGCTGACCCGCACGCCCGGGACGCAGCCGACCGAGGCGTGGATCCTGGCCACGCCGGAAGGCCTGGCCATCGGCTTCCACAACGTGCAGCCGGCCAGCGTTCCGCGCACCCGCCAGCGCGTGCAGCGCGACTTCGAGGAGCAGGTCGACCGGATCAACGTCAACATCGATTTCGATGGCGACGGCCGTACCGGCTACAACTTCTGCGTGTCGTCGACCGACGGCATCGGCGATGCGGTGATCAGCAACGAAAACAACTTCAACCCCGACTGGGACGGCAACTGGAAGCACGCGGTCGGCGAAGACGCCGACGGCTGGTCGGCGGAAATACTGATCCCGTGGTACATCGCGCCGATGCGCAAGGGCGCGGACGGCAAGCGCACGCTGAGGATCTACCTGGACCGGGTGATCGGTTCCACCGGCGAGCGTTCGGCGTGGCCGGCGGCCAGTTTCGAGCTGCCGCGCTTCCTGTCCGATTTCACTCCGGTCGAGGTGGCGCAATACAGCCAGTCGCTGCTCGCGGTGACGCCGTACGTGTCGGGCTTGTACGACAACGTGGACGGGCGCAGCGACTTCGATGCCGGTGCCGACCTGTTCTGGAAGCCGAACGGGCAGTTCCAGTTGTCGGCCACGCTGAATCCCGACTTCGGCCAGGTGGAAAGCGACGACCTGGTGGTCAATTTCGACGCCACCGAGACCTTCATCAGCGACAAGCGCCCGTTCTTCACCGAGAACCAGGGCATCTTCGAATACACCACGCCTTCCGACTTCAGCCAGTTGCTGTACACCCGCCGCGTCGGCGGCCCGGCCGACGACGGCAATGGCGCCGGCGACATCACCGCGGCGGTGAAGTTGAACGGCAATTTCGGCAGGGCGAAATACGGGCTGTTCGTCGCCGACGAAGGCGACGAGGTCGGCCGCACGTTCTACGCGGGCCGGGTGACCGGCGACTTCGGCAAGCAGAATCTCGGCCTGATGATGACCCGGGCCGACCGGCCATACCTCGACCGCGAGGCGACGACGCTCGGCATCGACCACAACTGGCGGCCGAACGCGCGCTGGAACGTGCAGACGCGCCTGTTCGGCAGCCAGATCGACCAGGGCGGCGAGACCGTGCGCGACATGGGCGGCACCCTGTGGGCCGATTACCAGATGGACCACGGCTGGCGCCAGCAGTGGATCGCCATGCACTTCGGCAACGACCTGCAGATCAACGACGCCGGGTACCTGTCCCGCAACAGCATGAACTACCTGCACTGGGAGTTCCGCAAGCGCTTCGCCGACTTGCCGTCCGAGTCGCGCTACTCGTCCAAGGAATGGCGCTGGAGGGTCAGCGGCGTGTACAACGACCACGGCCAGGATCTGGGCGAGCAGTTCCGGGTCAGCCGCCAGAGCCAGTTGCGCAACGGCAGCCAGGAGTACGCGCAGATCAACCTCAACGCCACCGGACGCGACGACATGATCACCCGCGGCCACGGTGCGATGAAGGATCCGGCCAACTTCAACGCGCATTACGAATACTCGCGTCCGCGCAAAGGCAACTGGGCGTGGGAAACCGAGATCAACGCGTTCAGCCGCGGCGTCGAGAAGGCCGAGACCGTGGGTTTCGACGCCAGGTTCAAGCCGACCTATTTCATCAGCGATGCGTTCAGCGTGTTCGCGGGGCTGTACTACGAACGCGTGCCGCATTGGCTGGTATGGCAGCACGACAACCTGGTCGGCAGCTTCGACGAAGAAGCCTTGCAGCTGGATGCGGGCATGAACCTGGCCATCGGCAGCAAGCAGGAACTGCGGGTCAAGCTGCAGGCGATCGGCATGAACGCGGACATCGAAGATGCATGGCGGGTGCAGGCGAATGGCGACGTGGTGAAGACCGTCGACCCCATCGATTCCTTCAGCCTGCGCAACCTGGGCTTCCAGATCCGCTATCGCTACGAACTGGCGCCGCTGTCCTACCTGTACGTGGTCTACGGCCGCGGCGGCTACCGGCAGAACGAGTTCGCGGACGATTCCAGCCAGTTGTTGCTGGACAGCTTCAACCTGCGCGACGACGAACAGCTGCTGGTGAAGTTCAGCTACCGGTTCGAACTTTGACCGATCGGAGGGGCATCCCCGACCCGGATCCTGCGGGAGCGGCCATGGCCGCTCCCGCTTGCCTCAATCCGGCAGGCGCTGGATGTCCGCCGAATACAGGTGCCAGCGCCGTTGTTCCGCGCTGGCGCCATCGGCCATGACCGCGCGCAAAACGAAGCCGCCGCGGTAATGGCGAACGCTGCCGTCGTGCTGGGTGGCGCGCAGTTCCATTGGTACGTGGATGTAACGCGAACCGGCCGCGCCTTCTTCGCCGGTCGCCGTGCCGACCTCGGCTTCGACCGACGCGGTGTTGGCGTAACCATTGCGGAAATGTTCGAAGCTCTGTCCACTGGCCGCGCCGCCGTCGCTCCATTGCGCGTAAGCGGTGGCGAAGTCGCGGGCGTCGATCGCTGCGTAGTACGCGCGCACCACGGCTTCGGCGGCGGCGGGCGTGGCCTCGTCCGTCGCCGGCGT
>DASRYD010000205.1:0-7317 GCA_035653955.1 Pseudoxanthomonas sp. | reverse complement strand
GTCGCGCCGCTTGTCGGCGAAGCTGCCGATCAGCGCGAAGTCGTCGAGCATCTGCTCGATGGTGTCGGCCAGCGTGCGTCCGACCTTGCGGCACGCGAGCAACTCGGTCAGCAGGACGCCGAGGCTGAAGACATCGCTGGTCACGTCCAGGTTGGCGCCGGCCAGTTGTTCGGGGCTGGCATAGGCGGGCGTGCAAAAGGCCAGCGGATCGGCGCTGCCCTGCCCCAGCACCTGCGCGATGCCGAAATCCAGCAACACCGGCGAATCGGCATCGCGCATCAGGACGTTGCTGGGCTTGATGTCGCAATGGATCACCAGGCGCTGGTGCGCGGCCTGCACCGCGAGACAGACGCGCAGGAATTGGCGCACGCGCCCATGCAGGTCCACGCGCTCGCGTTCGCAATGCACATCCAGCGGCGCGCCGGGGACGTATTCCATCACCAGGTAGGGATGGCCGGCCGGCGTGGTGCCGCCGTCGAACAAGCGGGCGATGCCGGGATGCTCGAGTTCGGCCAGGATCTGCCGCTCTTCGGCCAGGCGGCCGGCCACGCCCGCATCGGCAGCCTGGCCACGCAGCAGCTTGATCGCGACGCGCTGACGGAACAACTGGTCGGCGCGCTCGGCCACGAACACCGTGCCCATGCCGCCGCTGGCCAACCGTTCGACCATCTGCCATTGGCCGAGGCGTTCGCCGACCTGCAGTTCGGTCTCCGGCAACGAGGCCATCAGCTGCCCGAGCGGCCCCAGCGCGCGGTTGAAGCTGATCGTCTGCGCCTGCAGCAGCGCCATCGCTTCATCGACTGCGGCGCGGTCGTCGGTCAGCGCTTCCAGCCGCGACCGCCATTGCGCCTGGGGCAGGTCGCAAACTTTTTCGAACAAGTCGCGCAGCCGGTTCCAGTCCGCGTTCGCCATGTCGTCGCCCGCGCCGCCGGCTCAGGCCAGCTGCCGGTTCAACCAGGCCTTGGCGAAGCGCAGGTCGCGTTCCACCGTGGGTACCGAAACGCCGAGCACGCAGGCGATCTCGTCGTGGGCCATGCCGCCGAAATAGGCCATTTCCAGCGCCTTCGCGGGGCGCTCGTCGTTGCTCGCCAATTGCTCCAGGCATTGGTGCAGGGCCAGTACGTCGTGCTCGATCACCAGCCCGGATTCGCGATCGGCGTGCGACAGGGTCAACGCAAGCGCGCCGCCGCCACGCTTGTCCGCGGCCCGCGCCCGCGCATAATCAACCAACACGGCGCGCATCTTCAGCGCCGCCAGCGCGAAGAAATGCGCCCGGTCCTGCCAGCCGACCTCGTTGCCGAGCAGGCGCATCAGCGCCTCGTGGACGACCACCGTCGGCTGCAGCGTATTGCCGGCACCGCCGTGGTTGAAGCGGGCCGCGGCCATGCCGCGCAGGGTGTCGTAGACCTGCGCGAGCAGGCGATCGCGCGAGGTGTCGTCCCCGTCGCGCCATGCGTGCAGCAGATTGGTCAGGTCTTCCGCCATTCCCCCGGCTCCTCGCGTTCCGTCAGCGGCCGACGCCGGATCGTAGCCGAGGCTCCGCCACGACGCGAGACGAACGATCGATGCGCGTGGCGAAACGCGACGGCCGTCGTGAACCCTCAGGCGCGCGCGTCGTCGCCCTGGAACCCGCCGGACCGGTAGGTCAGCACCAGCGTGTCGCGATGGCTGGCGCCGTCGAACGGCTGGTCAAGCGGTTGAATGGGCGTCGACTCGTGGATCATCCGCGCGTCGTCGAGGAACAGCAACGACCACGGCTCGGTCAGGGTGAAACGCTGCCCATTAGGGCCCTCGGCCTCGAACACGCGCGTTTCGCCGCCCTTGATGCCTTCGCGTCCGACCAGCAGCACGGCGACGAAGTCGACGCCGTCGCGGTGCGCGCCTTCCGGCGTGGGCCGGCCGATGCCGTCGCTGGTGTCGATGCGGAAGGTGTGCGCTTCCACGTACCACGGTTGCGCTCCCTTCAACGCAGAACAGGCCTCGCCCAATGCCAGCAGCAGCGTCGGCCAGGCCGGGTTCGCCACCAGCGCCGGATCGACCGGTTCGAACCAGCGCAACATGCCGCCGTGCAGGGCGTTGTATTCGAGCGATTGCCAGTGCGCGCGGTGCGGCATCTGCCGCAGCGCGCCGCCGTCGGCGACAAAGCAGGAATGCCGGCGCTGGCGATAGCGGCCGCCGTCCTTCAGGTAGGGATCGGGGCGCAGGCCGTTCCAGTAGGGATGCAGCGCCTCGAGTTCCGCGATGTCCAGTCCCGCCAGCTTGCCCAGTTGCGCGGGCGGCAGCACCGCATAGCCGTGATCGCGCACTTGCGCGATCAGCTGGCCGGCGGCGACGAAGGGCGGCGAGAAACTGGCGACCACGGGTTCGACCTCGATGCGCGCCGGAATGCCGTCCGGCCGGTATACGCCCATTGTCGTCGTTCGCTTCCGTCGCGAAAAGACGCCGGCTGAAACGCAAAAACCCGCGCGAGGCGGGTTTTTGCGTGGAACTTGAAGATGGCAGCCCCGGATGGATTCGAACCACCGAATGCCTGAGTCAGAGTCAGGTGCCTTACCGCTTGGCGACGGGGCTATGCGGCGGATTGTAGCGCCGAAGCGAAGCTCCGGCGCAAGCAAACCATTAACGCTTGGAGAACTGGGTGGCGCGGCGTGCCTTGTGCAGGCCGACCTTCTTGCGCTCGACTTCGCGGGCGTCGCGGGTCACGAACCCGGCCTTGCGCAGTTCGGTCTTCAGCGACTCGTCGTATTCGACCAGCGCGCGGGCGATGCCCAGGCGGATCGCACCGGCCTGGCCGGTGGTGCCGCCGCCGGTGGCGGTGACGACGATGTCGAAGTTGTCGGTGTTGTTGGTCAGCTCCAGCGGCTGGCGCACGATCATGCGCGCGGTCTCGCGACCGAAGAATTCGTCCAGCGGACGATCGTTGACCGTGATCTTGCCGGTGCCCTTGCGCAGGAACACGCGGGCGGTGGAGGACTTGCGACGGCCGGTGCCGTAGTTTTGAGTGATGGCCATGACTTAGATATCCAGGACTTGCGGCTGCTGGGCGGCGTGCGGGTGCTCGGCACCCTTGTAGACCTTGAGCTTGCGGTACATGTCGCGGCCCAGCGGGCCCTTCGGCAGCATGCCCTTGACGGCGATCTCGATGACGCGCTCCGGATGGCGCTCCAGCGCCTGGGCCAGGGTCTCGGTCTTCAGGTTGCCGATGTAGCCGGTGAAGCGGTGGTACAGCTTGTCGTTCAACTTGTTGCCGGTGACGTGGATCTTCTCGGCGTTGATCACGACGAGGTAGTCGCCGGTGTCGACGTGCGGGGTGTACACGGGCTTGTGCTTGCCGCGCAGGCGGCGGGCCAACTCGCTGGACAGGCGGCCCAGGGTCTTGCCGGTGGCGTCGACGAGGTACCAGTCACGCTGGACGGTCTCGTTCTTGGCGGTAAAAGTGGTCATGGCGAAACTCGCAGCTTGTGGTGACTGGTCGGGCGGATTCCGGGCCGTGCCGCGGAACTTTGCCTCGCATTGGTGTGAAGCGGGAACAACAAAGAAGCGGAATGATAGCCCGCGGCGAAGACGGTCGCAAGTCCGGAGGTCCGGGCGGGACTCGGGCCACGGAGGGCGGCACAATGGCGGCCATGACCGCCCGCAACCTCTCCCCGGCCGACCGCTTCCTCGTCGAAACCCAGCGCGCACTGGAAACCGTGTTCGGCCAACCTCCGGCCAGCCGTCCCAACCCCGCCGGCGATACCCCGGAAGTCGAGCTGGATGCCGCCGAGCAGCGCCACGCCGCCGGGCTGATGCGGATCAACCACGTCGGCGAGGTCTGTGCGCAAGGCTTGTACTTCGGCCAGGCAGCGGTCGCACGCGATAATGAGACTCGCACTCACCTGCTGGCTGCGGCACAGGAGGAAACCGACCATCTGGCCTGGTGCGCCGACCGCCTGCGCGAATTGCACAGCCGCCCCAGCCTGTTCAACCCGCTGTGGTACGCCGGCAGTTACACGCTGGGGGCACTGGCCGGCCTGCGCGGCGATGGCTGGAGCCTGGGTTTCGTGGTCGAAACCGAGCGCCAGGTCGAAGCTCATCTCGACGAGCACCTGCAAACCCTGCCCGAGGCCGACCTGCGCAGCCGCGACATTCTGCAGGTGATGAAGGCCGACGAAGCCCGCCACGCCGACCACGCCGAACAGGCCGGCGCGCGCCGGCTGCCGCAGCCGATTCCCACGCTGATGGCGGCGGCATCGAAGCTGATGAAGACTGTCGCATACCGCCTGTAGCGGCTCCTGTGGAGGGGCCTTGGCTGCGATTGCTTTTAGCCAAGGCCGCTGCCACAAAGCCCACTTGCGGAATCACGGCGACACCACCTTCAGGCCGACCACGCCGGCCACGATCAGGCCGATGCACAGCAGCCGCGCCGGCGACATGCTTTCGCCGAACAGCAGGACGCCCAGCGTCACCACGCCCAGCGCACCGATGCCGGTCCAGATCGCGTAGGCGGTGCCCACCGGCAGCGTCTTCAGCGACTGGGTCAACAGCCACAGGCTGATCGCCGCGGCGACCAGGGTGCCGACACTGGGCCAAAGGCGGGTAAAGCCCTGCGTGTATTTCAGGCCCACGGCGAAGCCGATTTCGAACAGGCCGGCGAACAGCAGATAGATCCAGGACACGGGAACCTCCGTCGATCGGAAAAAGAAAGCGGCCCGGAACTTCCGTTCCGGACCGCCGTCGGTAGCGTTGCGCGGCCCCAGCCGCGGGCGGGCCGTCCCGCCTTGATTCGGTGGTCAGCCTAGCAAGCGCCGGCCGAACCCGATGTAACCGTCATTCGACCAGGTTGCGCCCGTGGTACAGCTCCTCGATCTCGCGCTTCAGCCGCGC
The DNA here is from genome assembly GCA_035653955.1 of Pseudoxanthomonas sp. Taxonomy (GTDB): domain Bacteria; phylum Pseudomonadota; class Gammaproteobacteria; order Xanthomonadales; family Xanthomonadaceae; genus Pseudoxanthomonas_A. Next base: position 2,451 of record DASRYD010000205.1, on the reverse strand, counting down.
CTCGATCTTCATGCGTTCCTTGAACGACAGGTTTTTGGCCTTTTCCTCGAACAGGTAGGTGTCCAGGTCGAAATCCTTCACGTGCATCTTGGTGTGGAAGATGTTCTCCTGGTACACGTTCACGTCGATCATCTCGTAGCGCGAGCGGATGTTCTTGGCCAGGTAGTCCTGGATCGAATTGATCTTGTGGTCGATGTAGTGCTTCTTGCCCTTGATGTCGCGGGTGAAGCCGCGCACTCGGTAGTCCATGATGACGATGTCGGACTCGAAGCTCTCGATCAGGTAGTTCAACGCCTTCAGCGGCGAAATGACGCCGCAGGTGGCCACGTCGATGTCGGCGCGGAAGGTCGCGATGCCGTTGTCCGGATGGGTTTCCGGATAGGTGTGCACGGTGATGTGCGACTTGTCCATGTGCGCGACCACGGCATCGGAGATGATCTCCCTGCCGGCGTCCTTCTTGTCGATCACCGGTTCCTCGGAAATGAGGATGGTCACCGACGCGCCCTGCGGGTCGTAGTCCTGGCGGGCGACGTTGAGGATGTTGGCGCCGATGATCTCGGCCACGTCGGTGAGGATCTGGGTCAGCCGGTCGGCGTTGTATTCCTCGTCGATATAGGCGATGTAGCGCTGGCGCTCCTCTTCGGTCACCGCGTAGCAGACGTCGTAGATGTTGAAGCTCAACGCCTTGGTGAGGTTGTTGAAGCCCTGCAGGCGCAGGCGCGGCAGCGGTTTGACCACGGCGGTAGTCCCTCGGGGAAGGAAGCGGATTAGGGGCGCGATTATGGGGCAATCGGACCGCCAGCGGTATGTCCGCGGCCTGTGTTTGCCGTGAAGCCCGTATTGGCCTTAAGCTCCCACGATTCCAGAGCCCATGTCTGAAAACCCCAGCATGTCAACCGCCCTCCCGCGTCAGGCGTACAGTCCGTTATCTCCCGATGCCGCGACGATCGAGCGTTTCCTTCTCCACAGCCATCGGCGCCGCTATCCGGCCCGGACCGACGTGTTCCGCCCGGGCGACCCGGCGGGAACGCTGTATTACGTCATCAGCGGCTCGGTCAGCATCATCGCCGAGGAAGAGGACGACCGCGAACTGGTGCTGGGCTATTTCGGTCCCGGCGAGTTCGTCGGCGAGATGGGCCTGTTCATCGAGTCCGACCGCCGCGAAGTGATCCTGCGCACCCGCGCCCAGTGCGAGCTGGCCGAGATCGGCTACGACCGCGTCCACCAGCTGTTTTCCGGGCAACTGGCGGCGGATGCGCCGAAGCTGCTGTACGCGATCGGCGCGCAGTTGTCGCGGCGCCTGCTGGACACCAGCCGCAAGGCCAGCCGCCTGGCCTTCCTCGACGTGTCCGACCGCATCATCCGCACCCTGCACGATCTGGCCCGCGAACCGGAGGCGATGAGCCACCCGCAGGGCACCCAGTTGCGCGTGTCGCGCCAGGAACTGGCCCGTCTGGTCGGCTGCTCCCGCGAGATGGCCGGCCGCGTGCTGAAGAAGCTGCAGGCCGATGGCGCCCTGCACGCCCGCGGCAAGACCGTGGTGCTGTACGGCACCCGTTGACGCCCGGAACGCAGCGATGAAGTGCCCCAAGTGCGGCGGCTCGATGGAACTGGTGGTCGAGCCGGAGGCCGACGCGCACCGCTGCAGCCAGTGCCAGGGCCTGTGGTTCGACATGCGCACGCACGAGGTGCTGAAGCGCCGCGCCGGCGAAATCGACACCGGCGACGAAACGAAGGGCCGCGAGTTCAACCGGATCGACCGGATCGAGTGCCCCGTCTGCATCGGCGGCCTCGAACTGATCCGCATGGTCGACCCGCAGCAGCCGCACATCTGGTTCGAGAGTTGCCAGAACTGCTTCGGCCGCTTCTACGACGCCGGCGAATTCCGCGACTTCGCCGAACACGACTGGCGCGACCTGCTCAAGGACCTGCGCGCCGTCGCCCGGGACTGATGTCCGGCGCAAGAGCGACGTAAGTCGCGAACATCGAAGCCGCGATACCGCGACTGCCGGTACCGCCGGTGATCCCAAATCAACCAAACCGGCCCGCAACGGATCGGCCAGCGGCTTTGTACTACCTGCCGGGGAGCTGGGGAAATCGCGGCTGCGCGTTCGCGACTTACGTCGCTGCCACGTCGGAGCTTTGGTCGGGATCCCTTTTCCCGCCGCGCTTGGCGCATCCCCAGTTGAGGATCGGCGTACCCGGCGGCAGCAGCCGGCGGAACAGTTCCACGCGCTTGACGCCCGGGTTCACCACCACCGGTTGCCGCGCCGCCTGCAGCAACGGCAGGTCGGCGGTGGAATCGGAATACGCCGCGTCGATGTCGCCGTAGCCGCGCTCGCGCAGCATGCGCACCTTTTCCGCATGATGGCAGTGGCGCGTGGCCATCATCGCGCCGAAGCGCGGGCCGACCGCGGTGCCGATCACCGGCACGTCGTGGTGGGCGACGAA
>DASRYD010000204.1:0-8844 GCA_035653955.1 Pseudoxanthomonas sp. | reverse complement strand
GCCGAGGCGCTACAGCGCCGCGCGACCGGGGCCGTACGTGGCCGGGCGTGCAAACCGGATCCAGCGGCAGATGCAACAGATCGGCGGTCCGGGTTATCTCGCGACGCTGGACTGATTCGCCGGCAACAACAGGCGCGCGGCCCATAGCGCCAACATCGCGCCGAGCAGTTGCGCGACGATGAAGCCGAAGGCGTCCTGCGGACGGATTCCGGCGAACGTTCGAGTCAAGGCACGCGCCAGCGTCACCGCCGGATTGGCGAACGAGGTGCTGGCGGTGAACCAGTACGCGGCGAAGATGTAGCCGGCGACCAGCGCTGGAACCGCTTTTTCGCGAAAGCGCACGCCCAGCAAAATGGTCAGCAACAATCCGAACGTCGCCACCGCTTCGCTGAGCCATTGCGCGCCGCCGCTGCGCACGCGCGCGCCGGGTTGCCACAACGGCAGTTCGAACATCGCATGCGCCAGCCACACGCCCAGCACCGCGCCGGCCAGTTGTGCGGCGAGGTAGGCGAACAACGGCACGCGTTCGCCACGCAGGCGCAGCGCCAGCGTCACCGCCGGATTGAAATGCGCGCCGCTGATCGGGCCCAGCAGCACGATCAGCACGTACAGCCCGCCCGCGGTCGCCGCAGCGTTGGCGAGCAAGGCGATCGCAGCGTTTCCCTGGGCCAGGCGCTCGCCCATGATGCCGCTGCCCACGACGATGGCGAGCAACAGCAAGCTGCCGAGGAATTCGGCGAACAGCTTCCGCGACAGGCTCATGCCCCGGCTTTGCCGATCTCGCGCGCCTCGTGCTGGATCGCCAGGCGATCCAGCGAAGCCAGCGGCAACGAGGCCAACAGTTCGACGCGCTTGCGCAGCACGCTGAATGCGGCGACGTAGGAGCGGCGGCGCACGTCTTCATTGCCTTCGACCGCTGCGGGGTCGGGTACGCCCCAATGCGCCGTGGCCGGCTGGCCGGGCCAGAACGGGCAGGCTTCGCCGGCGGCGCTGTCGCAAACGGTGATGATCAGGTCCATAGCCGGCGCATCGGGGCCGGCGAATTCGTCCCAGTTCTTGCTGCGCAACTGCATGGTGTTGTAGCCCAGGTTCGCCGCCAGTTCCGCGGCCAGCGGTTGCACATGGCCGGAGGGATGGCTGCCGGCGCTGAAGGCGCGGAAGCGGCCCTTGCCCAGTACGTTGAGCAGGGCTTCGGCCATCACGCTGCGCGCGGAATTGCCGGTGCACAGGAACAGGACGTTGTAGATGCGGTCGGTCATGTCGGGGCTCGGTGAAGGAGTCGGGTCAGGCGCCGCAGCAGGGCGCATCGGCGGCCAGTTCGGGTTTGGGCGGGCAGCACACGCCCTGCGCAGTGTCGGGCGTGCAGCAACTTGCCGTCGGCGTCGCCGCAGCGGGGGCGTAGTAGCTGGTCGCTTCGCCGTGCGTGTGGAAGGTTTCCCAGCGCACGCCTTGCGGATCTTCGGCCCAGAACTTGTCGGACCGCGCGTAGCAGCAGGTGGTGGCGGCTTCGGCCAGGGTGACGGCATCGGCGGCCTTCAGGCGTGCGCCGATAGCGGCGAGTTCTTCGCCGGTCTCGGCCTGCAGGCCCAGGTGGGCGACGCCGCGCTCAGCGGATTTGCCGGTGGAAATGGCGAAGTTGATCCGCGGGTCTTCCAGCATCCACTTGGCGTAGTCGGCCTTGCGTACCGTGGGTTCGGCGGCGAACAGTTGCGAGTAGAAGCGGAGATTGGATTCCAGGTCGGCGACATGGAGGTGCACGTGGAAGCGGTTCATGACGATGCCTCAGCAGTTCGGGCCGCAGGGTTTCCCGCCGCAGCAGTTGTCGGTCAGGTAGGACAGCAAGGCGTTCATCCGGGCGAAGTTGGCTCGGCAGTGGATGACGCGGCCGTCGCGTTCGTCATCGACCAGCCCGGCGCGGCGCAGCACGTGCAGGTGGGCGGTCAGCGTGGCCGCGGGCACGTCCAGCTGTTCGCGCAGTGCGCCGACCATCAGGCCTTCCGGTCCGGCCTGGACCAAGGCGCGATAGGCGGCCAGCCGGGTCGGCTGGGCGAGGGCGGCAAGGGCGGAGACGGCGGCTTCATCGTTCATGATTCTATATTTCTAGAATTACCGAAATATGTCAAGCCAGGGGAGTGCCCCGTTACCATGGCCGCATGACCGAACGCCTGACCGTGGTCGTTGCCGCACGCAACGAAGCCGAAACCCTGCCGCGCCTGCATCCGCGCATCGCCGCTACGTTGCGGCGGCTGGAGGGCGTCGACGGCCGCGTGCTGTACGTCGACGACGGCAGCACCGACGGCACTTGGGCGGCGATGCGGCAATTGGCCGCGCAGGATGCGCGGGTGGCGCTGCTGAAACTGTCGCGCAACTTCGGCAAGGAAGCGGCGCTGACCGCGGGACTGGACCAGGTCGACGAAGGCGCCGTGGTCATCCTCGATGCCGACGGCCAGGACCCGCCGGAACTGATCCCGCAGTTCGTCGCGCATTGGCGCGAGGGCTACGACGATGTCTACGGCACGCGCATCCAGCGCGATGGCGAAAGCTGGCTGAAGCGCACCACGGCGCACGCGTTCTATCGGGTGATCGGCCGGCTGTCGAAGACGCCGGTGCCGGCCGACACCGGCGATTTCCGCCTGCTGTCGCCGCGCGCGCTGGCCGCGTTGAAACAATTGCGCGAACGCCACCGGTTCATGAAGGGATTGTTCGGCTGGGTCGGTTTCAATCGCGTATCCGTCCCGTACAAGCGCGAGGCCCGGGTAGCGGGGCGCAGCAATTTCGGCCTGTGGAAGTTGTGGAACTTCGCCCTGGAGGGCATCACCAGCTTCAGCACCGCGCCATTGCGCGTGGCGACTTACCTCGGCGTGGCCACGGCGCTGCTCGCCTTCGTCTACGCGCTGTGGATCGTGCTGAAGGCCTTGCTGTGGGGCGATCCGGTCGCGGGCTGGCCGACGATGATGGTGGTGATCCTGTTCCTCGGCGGCGTCCAGCTGATGGCGCTGGGCCTGATCGGCGAGTACCTCGGCCGGCTGTACGACGAGGCCAAACAGCGACCGCTGTACCTGGTCGACGTATGGCAACCGGCCGCGCCGGGAGTATCCTTGGCGCAACCTCTTGTCGAAGGAGCGGGCCATGCGCACGGTACGACAGTTGCTGGGGGCGAAATCGCTCGATAGGAGCGGGCCTGAGGTATATGCGGTATCGCCGGATGATGCGGTGATCGATGCGATCCGGCTGATGGCGGAGAAAGGGGTCGGCGCGGTACTGGCGATGCGCGGCGGGCGACTGGCCGGCATCGTTTCCGAACGCGACTACGCGCGCAAGATCGTGCTGCACGGGCGTTCGTCTTCCAACACGCCGGTGCGGGACATCATGTCCGCCGATGTGGTCACCGTGGGCTTGAACCACACGGTGGAACGCTGCATGCAGATCGTCACCGAACACCGCATCCGCCACCTGCCGGTGATGGAAGGCGACAATGTGGTCGGGGTGATTTCGATCGGCGACCTGGTCAAGGCGGTGATCGAGGACCAGCAGGTGGAACTGGATCAGTTGCAGCGGTATATCGCGAGCTAGGCAAAAGCGCGAGCCGACAGCCGCCGCATACACGGCAGTCGACAGTTTCGCGGAGCGGCCGGATTGGCGATGCTTCGCTCCCCGACGTGTGAGCGAAGACGGGATTCAACGCGCGTAACGTCCTCCGCAATTCGAATCCTTCCCCGGTCCTAGTTCCAACGTCGCCAGCAGCGCGGCCGGCGGCGCGATGTTGCCCAGTGCGACGGCCAGCGCGCCGCGCAATCCCAGGCGCTTGAAGTCGGGATGGAACGAAGGATCGGCGAAGGTGCCGCCGATCGCCAGCGGCGAACGGAATGTCAGGATGCTGCGGTCCTTCGGGCGCGGACGCAATTCCAAGTGCAGGGTTTCGTTCTTCAGACTGATGCTGCCCTTGCCGACGATGATCGTGTCGGTGGAATCGAAGGCCAGTGCGCGCGTTCGCATCACTCCGTTTTGCACTGCGAAATCGCCGAAGGCGCAACGCACCGGGATGATCCTGTCCTTGGTGATCAGGAACTTCAGCGCCTCGGCGACGTCCAGCCCGGCCAGTTCCATCAGCAGGTTGCTGATCTGGCCCTTGCCCATGCCCACGGCGACGTCGCCGTCCGCGCTGCCGAGGATCTGCGCCACCGAATTGCCGGTGCCGCTGATCGCGATGTCTCCGCCGATGCGGCCGATTGCCGTGCGGGCGATTTCGACGGTGGGGAACAGCTTGCCCAGATCGAGTCCGCGCACCGCGATATCGGCGCGGCTGCGGATGGTTTTTTCGCGCGCATCCATGCGTATGGTGGAGCGGATATCGCCGCCGGCCACGCCGAAATTCAGCGGCTCCAGGCGCAGCAGGCCGCCATCGAGCAATAGGTGCGCGTCCATGTCGTCGATCGGCAGTTTCGGCGCATTGATCCGGTGCGCCTTCCAGCGCACGTCCGCATCCATCGAGCGCAGCTTGGACAGGTTGTATGGCTCGTCCGGCAATACCCGTCCGCCGTCTCGTTCCCGTGCCGCCTTGGCCTTTTGTTCGGCATTGCTGCTTTCGCTGGCGCCGGTCTGCGGCTGTGCGCCGATGAAACCGGCCAGATCGTCGAAATCCAGCCGCTTCGACACCAGGTTGGCCTTCAGCAATGGCCGTGCACCGCCTGTCGTCACCGCGGCCGAACCGCTCAGGTCGCTGTCGCCGACCAGGCCGGTGAACCTGTCGTAATGCCAGGTATCGCCCGCGCGGGTGAATCGACCGTTCAACTGGTACGGCGGCGTCGGAGGAATGGCCAGGCCGAGCAGGGGATACAGATCCTGCATGTCGCGGCCGGCGAGCATCAATTGCAGATCGAAACCGCGCAGGCGCAGCGGATCGAGCAGGGTGCCGCGTGCATGCGCGCGGGTCGGACCGGCCTGTGCGTGCGCATCGATGCGGTAGGGTTGCTCGCGGTCGCGCAGGGTCAGCGGCGAAGCGGCGTTGCCTCGCAGGGTGAAGCTTTGCCCGCTCCAGTGGCCCTGGCCAGTGACGTCGATCGAGGACGCGTGTTCGCCACCTTTCGGCGCCACGCTCTGCAGGCGCACGTCGATATCGGTTTTCTTCCTCGGGTCCAGGAAGACCAGGGTTCCGTCATCGATCCACAGTCGGCGAAACTCCACGCGGCTCTCGCCGTCGGAACGCAGGAAGTTCCAGTTGCCTTTGCCATCCGGGCCGGTTTCCAGCCGCAGATGCGCTCTGGTCAGGCGGATTTCCGGGATGCGCACGGCCAGGCGCAACAGTGGCCAGAAGTCGACGTCGATTTCGGCGCGCTGGGCCGTGGCCATGGTCGGCTCCTTCGACCACTTCGCATTGCCGAAGTGCAAAGCGTCCCCGCTGATCGTGGTGACCCGGCCCAGGTCGACATCGAAATTGCCGCCGATGCGGAATTCGCGGCCGGTGCGCGTCGTGACCTGGCGTTCGACCAGAGGCTTGAACCAGTCCCAGTCCCACAGGATCGCCAGGAGCACGATCGCGGCGGCCAGCGCCGAGAGGACGATCGCGGTCCGGCGCGATGGCCGATGCCAGCGGAACGGCGTCTTGCGGGCAGGGACGCTTTCCATGCCGATACTTGACCAGCCCCGGTGTCCACAGCGCGCGAAAAAGCCGCCTTGCGGCGGCTTCGGTTCAGTTGGCGGTATCGCTCGGCGGCGGTCAGGGCAGCACCTGCCGCGTCACCGCGACGAAATGGCAGACGCTGCCGCCGATGACGAACAGATGCCAGATCGCGTGCGAATAGGGGATCGACTCGCGATGGTAGAAAAACGTGCCCAGCGTGTAGAACGCACCACCGGCGAGCAACCAGCCCAAGGTCCAGCCGTCCAGGGCGGACAGCATCGGCTTGATCGCGACGATCACCAGCCAGCCCATCGCAATGTAGATGATCGTGGACAGCAGTTTGAAACGTCCTGTGTAGAACAGCTTGAACACCACACCGGCCAGCGCCAGTGTCCAGATCGCCGCGAACAAACCCCAACCCCACGGCCCGCGCAGGCCGATCAGGGTGAACGGCGTGTAGGTGCCGGCGATCAGCAGGTAGATCGCACAATGGTCGAAGACCTTGAGCCGCCCCTTGGCGACCGGATGCTGGACCGCGTGGTACAGCGTCGAGGCGGTGTAGAGCAGCAGCAGGCTGATGCCGAATACGATGGACGCGCCCAGTTGCCAGCCATCGCCGTAGATCGCCGCCAGGGTGATCAGCACCGCGCTGCCGGCGAGCGCGGCGACGGCGCCCAGGCCGTGGGTCAGGGCGTTGGCGATTTCATCGCGGATGTCGATGATTTCGCGCTGCGGGACGGTGCCGGTGCTCATGGGTGAAAATTACCGCAATGCAGCATGGCGCGCATCTATACGCGCAACGACCGTTCCGGATGGTGAATAGCTCCCTTCTCGGGAGTGCCCTGAATTCAGTCGCGGTGGCGAGTAGCGACGGATGAGGAGGGCGAAAGAATTCCGCTTCCGGGAACCATCCATTCCACCCTGCGGGGGCCTTCTCCCGAGAGAGAAGGGACAGCGATCAATCCAGCGCCACGCTGTGCGCGTGCTCGCGCGTGGCGGAGAAGCGCACGTCGGGAGCGCGTTCCTCGGCCAACTGCAGGTTGACCCGGGTCGGGGCGAGATAGACCAGTTCGCCGGCCGCATCGATGGCCAGGTTCATCGCGTTCTTCTCGCGGAATTCCTCCAGCTTCTTCGTGTCGCCGCAATGCACCCAGCGCGCGGTGGCGACGCCGACTGGTTCGAAGCTCGCGTCCACGCCGTATTCGTCCTTCAGCCGGTACGCGACCACATCGAACTGCAGCATGCCGACCGCACCGAGGATCAGGTCATTGCTCATCAACGGGCGGAAGAACTGCGTGGCGCCTTCCTCGCTCAGCTGGGTCAGGCCCTTCTGCAGTTGCTTCAGCTTCAGCGGGTCGCGCAGGCGCGCGCGGCGGAACAATTCGGGGGCGAAGTTGGGAATGCCGGTGAAGCCGATCGCCTCGCCTTCGCTGAAGGTATCGCCGATGGAAATGGTGCCGTGGTTGTGGATGCCGATCACGTCGCCGGGATACGCCTCGGCGGCGATCTCGCGGTCGCTGGCCATGAAGGTCAAAGCGTTGGCCAGTTTCACTTCCTTGCCGCTGCGCACGTGGAAGGCCTTCATCCCGGCCTCGAAGCGGCCCGAGCACACGCGCATGAAGGCGACGCGGTCGCGGTGCTGCGGGTCCATGTTGGCCTGGATCTTGAACACGAAGCCGGTCAGCTTGTTTTCGCCGGGCTCGACCTCGCGCGTGGTGGTCGCGCGATGCTGCGGCGACGGCGCGTGTTCGACGAAGAAATCCAGCAGCGGCTGCACGCCGAAGTTGTTGACCGCCGAACCGAAGAACACCGGCGTCTGCTCGCCGCGCAGGTACTTCGCCGCATCGAACGGATGCGACGCCCCCTGCACCAGTTCCAGTTCGTCGCGCAGCTCGGCCAGCATCTGCGCGCCGATTTTCCCTTCCAGCGCGGGGTCGTCGATGGAGGCGAAGATGGTCGAATCCTGGCGGGTGAAGTTCTTGCCGGCTTCGTACAAGTGCACTTCGCCGGAAACCAGGTGGACCACGCCCTTCAGCCGGCTGCCCATGCCGATCGGCCAGGTGACCGGCGCGCACTGGATGCCAAGTACGCGCTCCACTTCGTCGAGCAGTTCGATCGGCTCGCGGCCCTCGCGGTCGAGCTTGTTGATGAAGGTCATGATCGGCGTGTCGCGCAGGCGGCACACTTCCATCAGCTTGATCGTGCGCTCCTCGACGCCCTTGGCCACGTCGATGACCATCAGCGCGCTGTCCACCGCGGTCAGCACGCGGTAGGTGTCCTCGCCGAAGTCGGCGTGGCCGGGGGTGTCCAGCAGGTTGACGATCTTGCCTTCGTACGGGAATTGCATCACCGACGAAGTCACCGAGATGCCGCGTTCCTTTTCCAGCGCCATCCAGTCGGACGTCGCGTGGCGCGCGGCCTTGCGGCCCTTGACCGAGCCGGCCATCTGGATCGCGCCGCCGAACAGCAGCAGCTTTTCGGTCAGCGTGGTCTTGCCGGCGTCGGGGTGGGAGATGATGGCGAAAGTGCGGCGGCGCGCGGCTTCGGCGGCCACGCCGCTGTTCGGATCGGACATGGGAACGGCGCCCGCAAGGGCGGCTCGGGGAATCTGGAAGGCGCGGATTATAGCGGCTTCGGCCGATCCGCATTCCGTGGGAGCGTCCCCTGGGCGCGGCCGGAAGCCGTTCGGGCTACGGAATTTTCCGCGCGGCGCTCGTTTTCCCGGTCGCGCCCAGGGGACGCTCCTACAGTCATCGTCCGCCGGGGAACTTCAGCTCTCCCAGCGGCCCGAACATGCGGAACGGGATCGCCGCCAGTTGCATGCCGCGGTTGGCCTGCACGACGAAATGCAGGTGCGGCCCGGTGCTGAAGCCGGTGTTGCCGGACAGGCCGATGCGCTGGCCCTGCTGCACGCGCTGGCCGACCCGCACCTGCACGCCGTCCCATTGTAGGTGGGCGTACACGGCCATGCTGCCGTCGTCGTGCAGGATGCGGATGAAGTTGGCGCGACCGCCGGACTTCTCGCGGTTCAGGCTGGCCTTTTCGAAATCGGATTCGACCTGCATCACCGTGCCCGCGCGCGCGGCCAGGATCGGCGTGCCCACCGGCAGGGCGAAATCGACCGCATAGTAGTTCTGCGCGTCGTCGTGGCTGAAGCCGCCGCCCGGGCCCTGGTCGACGCGCACGCGGGCGTATTCGAACGGCACGCGGTACTGGAAGCCGAG
>DASRYD010000203.1:0-5358 GCA_035653955.1 Pseudoxanthomonas sp. | reverse complement strand
CTGCCCCCGGGCGAAGCGCTGGTGGGCGCGGTGGCGCGCGCCTCGATCGTGCCGCGCACGCGCGAAGCCGAATACGCGATCCTGGTCAGCCATTTCGTCGCCGGCCAGGGGCTCGGTCGCAAGCTGATGCAGAAGCTGGTCAAGTGGTCGCGCGGCAAGAAGCTCGACCGTTTGTACGGCGACGTGCTCGACAGCAACCAGGCCATGCTGCAACTGGCGCTGTCGCTGGGCTTCAAGCGCACCCGCGACGACGACACGCCCGGGCTGGTGCGCGTGGTGCTGGACCTGAACGAATGACCGTTCATCGGCGCGCTGTCCGCGCGCCGCGGCTATAGGCGTTGTTCCTCGCACCCACTCCGCCAGGAGCGATTCGGGAGACGCACCATGCCGAAATACCTGATCGAACGCGACATCCCCGGCGCCGGCAACCTGTCTCCGGCCGAGCTGCAGGCGGTCGCGCAGAAGTCCTGCGGCGTGCTTGGCGCGCTGGGCCCGCAGATCCAGTGGCAGCAGAGCTACGTCACCGGCGACAAGGTCTATTGCGTGTATATCGCGCCGAACGAGGACGTGGTCCGCGAACACGCCCGCCAGGGCGGGTTCCCGGCCAACCGCGTCTCGCGGATCACCACGATCATCGACCCGACCACGGCCGAATAGCGGCGGGCTAGAATGCGGATTCCTGCGCTGGGTGCGGAAGCATCCGGCGCTGCATTCGTTTTGCGCCTGCCGATGACCGACCCGAACAGCACTGCGTCCACCCTTCCCGTTCCGCCCCTGCCTCGCGCCGGCCAGCAACGCACCTACTGGCGCGCGCCGGCTTCGCCGAGCGCCCTGGCCTGGTTCGTCGCCCGTGCCGCCGCCGCGCACGACGGCCCGCTATTGCTGGTCGCACGCGACCCGCAACAGGCGCACCAACTGGAAGGCGACCTGCACACCCTGCTCGGCGATGGCGGCAGCGTACCCATCGTCGCCTTCCCCGACTGGGAAACCCTGCCCTACGACCAGTTCAGCCCGCACCCGGACATAGTCTCGCAGCGTCTCGCGGCGCTGCATCGGTTGCCGTCGCTGGCGCGGGGCATCGTCATCGTGCCGGTGCAGACCCTGGCGCAGCGCCTGCCCCCGTTGAAGCACATCCTCGGCGGCAGCTTCGACTACCGCGTCGGGCAGAAGCTCGACCTGGACGTGGAAAAACGCCGCCTCGACGCGGCCAGCTACCGCCACGTGCCGCAGGTGCTGGATCCGGGCGACTTCGCCGTGCGCGGCGGGCTGCTCGACGTGTACCCGATGGGCGCGGACGCCCCGCTGCGCATCGAACTGTTCGACGACGCCATCGATTCGATCCGCGCCTTCGACCCGGAAAGCCAACGCTCGCTGGAAAAGACCGATGCCGTGCGCATGCTGCCCGGTCGCGAAGTGCCGCTGGACGAAGCCTCGCTGGAACGCGCGATGGACGCGCTGCGCGAACGCTTCGATGTCGATACCCGGCGCAGCGCTTTGTACCAGGACCTGAAATCCGGACTGGCCCCGGCCGGCATCGAGTACTACCTGCCGCTGTTCTTCGAACAGGCGGCCACGCTGTTCGATTACCTCGACAAGAACGCGCTCCCACTGCTGACCGATGGCGCGAACGATGCCGCCGACGCGTTCTGGACGCAGACGCAGAACCGTTACGAACAACGCCGCCACGATATCGAACGCCCGCTGCTGCCGCCTGACGAGCTGTACCTGCCGCCCGATGCGCTGCGCCGGCTGCTGAACCAGTCCCCGCGCATCGAAGTCTGCGGCGAAGGCCACCCGCGCCGCGCCGAAGCGCTGCCGCTGGGCGAACAACCCGCCCCGTCGTTGCCGCTGGCGACCAAGGACCACGCGCCCGGCGACGCGTTGAGATCGTTCCTGGCCAACTATCCGGGCCGCGTGCTGGTCGCCGCCGATTCGCCCGGCCGCCGCGAGGCCCTGCTGGAAGTGATGCAGTCGGCGGAGCTGAAGCCGGTGACGCTGGAGGGTTTTTCCGCGTTCTCCGCGGCGGCGCACAAGTTCGCCATCGCCGTCGCCCCGCTCGAAGACGGCTTCGCTCTCGACGAACCTCGCATCGCCCTGCTGACCGAACGCCAACTGTTCCCCGAACGGGCGACCCAGCCGCACCGGCGCAAGCGCAGCGGGCGCGAACCCGAGGCGATCATCCGCGATCTCGGCGAACTCAGCGAAGGCGCGCCGATCGTCCACGAGGACCACGGCGTCGGCCGGTATCGCGGCCTCGTCGCGATGGACATCGGCGGCATGCCCGGCGAATTCCTCGAGATCGAATACGCCAAGGGCGACCGCCTGTACGTGCCGGTCGCGCAATTGCACCTGATCAGCCGCTATTCCGGCGCATCGGTGGAAACCGCGCCGCTGCATTCGCTCGGCGGCGAAGCCTGGAGCAAGGCCAAGCGCAAGGCGGCGGAAAAGGTCCGCGACGTGGCCGCGGAGCTGCTGGAAATCCAGGCGCGCCGCCAAGCGCGCGCCGGCCTCGCTTTGCCGCTGGACCGCGCGATGTACGAACCGTTCGCGGCCGGTTTCCCGTTCGAGGAAACGCCCGACCAGCACCATGCCATCGAAGCGGTGCTGCGCGACCTGCAATCGGCGCAACCGATGGACCGCGTGGTCTGCGGCGACGTCGGCTTCGGCAAGACCGAAGTCGCGGTGCGCGCCGCGTTCGCCGCCGCCAGCGCCGGCAAGCAAGTCGCGGTGCTGGTGCCGACCACGCTGCTGGCCGAACAGCATTACCGCAACTTCCGCGACCGCTTCGCCGACTGGCCGCTGAAGGTCGAGGTGTTGTCGCGTTTCAAGAGCAAGAAGGAAATCGAAGCCGAGCTGCAGAAGGCCGCGGAGGGCAAGCTCGACGTGATCGTCGGCACCCATCGTCTGCTGCAGGCGGACGTGAAGTTCGCCGACCTCGGCCTGGTCATCGTCGACGAGGAACAACGCTTCGGCGTTCGCCAGAAGGAAGCGCTGAAGGCGCTGCGCGCCAACGTGCACCTGCTCACCCTCACCGCCACGCCGATCCCGCGCACGCTGAACATGGCGATGGCCGGACTGCGCGACCTGTCTATCATCGCCACGCCGCCGCCGAACCGGATGGCCGTGCAGACCTTCGTCACTCCTTGGGACAACGCGCTGCTGAAGGAAGCCTTCCAGCGCGAACTGTCGCGCGGCGGCCAGGTCTACTTCCTGCACAACGACGTCGAGAGCATCGGCCGCACCCAGCGCGAACTGGCCGAACTGGTGCCGGAAGCGCGCATCGGCGTCGCCCACGGGCAGATGCCCGAACGCGAGCTGGAGCAGGTGATGCTCGACTTCCAGAAGCAGCGTTTCAACGTGCTGTTGTGCACCACGATCGTCGAGAGCGGCATCGACATTCCCAATGCCAACACCATCATCATCGAGCGCGCCGACAAGTTCGGCTTGGCCCAGTTGCACCAGCTGCGCGGTCGCGTCGGGCGTTCGCACCACCGTTCCTATGCCTACCTGCTGGTGCCGCCGGACAAGCGCAGCATTACCGCCGATGCCCAACGCCGACTGGAAGCGATCGCCTCGATGGACGAACTCGGCGCCGGCTTCACCCTGGCCACGCACGACCTGGAAATCCGCGGCGCCGGCGAACTGCTCGGCGAAGACCAGAGCGGGCAGATGGCCGAAGTCGGCTTCTCCCTCTACACCGAGCTGCTGGAACGCGCGGTACGCAGCATCAAGCAGGGCAAGCTGCCCGACGTGGACGCGGGCATCGAGCACCAGGGTGCGGAAGTGGAACTGCACGTGCCGGCGCTGATCCCGGAGGACTACCTGCCCGACGTGCACACGCGCCTGACCCTGTACAAGCGCATCAGCAGCGCGCGCGACCGCGACGAGTTGCGCGACCTGCAGGTGGAAATGATCGACCGCTTCGGCCTCTTGCCGGACCCGGCCAAGCATTTGTTCGCAGTGGCGGAACTGAAGCTGGCGGCAACCGACCTGGGCATCCGCAAGCTGGACCTGGGCGAGAACGGCGGCCGCATCGTGTTCGGGCCGAAGCCGGCGATCGACCCGATGACGGTCATCCGGATGATCCAGAAGCAGCCGAAGATCTATTCGATGGACGGTTCGGACAAGCTGCGGATCAAGTTGCCGCTGCCGCAGGCGGCGGACCGTTTCAATGCGGCGAAAGGCCTGCTCGCGGCGTTGGGACCGTCGGGTTGACCGGGGAACCGGCGGGCGCTCCGGTCAATCCTTTCGTGGTTTCGCGGGGAAGCTGACTTCCACCTTCTGCTCCAGCGCCTTCTGGCAGGCCTTGGACATGTGGTAGTCGCGCACCGCCTCGCGTTCTTCCCGCGATGCGTCCTTCGATATCGGCTGCGAAGCCGCTGCGCGCGCTTCGTCGGCGCACCAGGGATACGGCGTCGGCGGATAAGGATCGTTCGCCGCCACCGGGTCGCCGGCGCATGCCGCCAGTCCCGCCAACATCCCCGCGAATGCCATCGACCGGATCGCGTGCATCGTGACCTCTCCCTTCTCGTCGTTCCCTGCCGAAGTCTGCCGCGAATCGCGGACAGCGGAAACGAAAACGGCCGCCCAAGGGCGGCCGTTCCGACAGCGATTCAGTCGGGATTTACTCGGCGGCGGCGGCCTGGCGCTCGGCCTTGGCGCGCGCTGCGGCGGCCAGGTCTTCCTTGATGCGGGCGGCCTTGCCTTCCAGGCCACGCAGGTAGTACAGCTTGCCGGCGCGGACCTTGCCGCGGCGCTTCACTTCCACCGAGTCGATGGTCGCGCTGTGGGTCTGGAACACGCGCTCGACGCCGTAGCCATGCGAGATCTTGCGCACGGTGAAAGCCGAGTTGAGGCCGGCGTTCTTCTTACCGATGACCACGCCTTCGTACGCCTGCACGCGCTCGCGGTTGCCTTCCTTCACCTTCACGTTGACGACGACGGTATCGCCGGTGCTGAACTGGGGCAGTTCGCGCTTGATCTGCGCGGCTTCGAATTCCTGGATCAACTTGCTCATGGCGATACCTTTGTAAACGCGTGGGTGTGTCGTTCGACAACGTGGGCGGATGCAGTCGCGGAATTGCGCTGCACGTTTGTGGTTATGTGGTCCGCCGGCCCGACCGGGCTGCGGAGCCGCGCATTATAAAGGGGAAACTGCAAGAAAAGCAAAGAGTTAGCCGGCATGCGCCGAGTGGGGGCTTCCCGCTATTCCAAGGGGATTCCCAATTCTTTCAATAACTTGCGGTCTTCCTTCGACCATTCGCGGCCCGCCATCAGTTCGGGGCGACGCTGCCAGGTGCGCAGCAGGGCCTGCTGGCGGCGCCAACGGGCCACCCCACCGTGGTCGCCGGAACGCAG
>DASRYD010000202.1:0-3067 GCA_035653955.1 Pseudoxanthomonas sp. | reverse complement strand
ATCGACAGGTTGATGTTCGGGCCCAGCACCAAGGCCTGCCCCCACAGGCAGATGGCGCAGTCGGGGTCGAGGCGCGCGGCTTCGGCGAAGGCCCGGCCCGCCGCCTCGTGGTTGAAGCCGTAGGCCATGCGCAGGCCCTGGTCGAAGTAGCGTTGCGCGGCCGGCACCTTGCTGCCGATATCGCGGTGCAGGTCGCCGAAGGTGTCGAACAAGGGTACGGCGGAAGCCGTAGGGGCTGGTGCGGATGCCGCGTTGTCGGCCGGCGCCGGCGCCGAGCCGCAATTCGCCAGCAGGACCGCCGCCAGGAGCGCGGACAGCGGCAGGAACAAGGATCGACGGATCATCGGGGTCGCCTCTGCGGTGGGCCTATTCCGACGATAACGCGGCAGACGTGCGGCAACCGGACAGGGCGGGAGCGGCGTGGTGCGCGTATACTCCCCGCCAGTATCAACCGGGCCGCCTGGATGCCGCATTCCCCCGAAGACAAGAAGAAGGCCCTGGCGCGCGTGCGCCGCATCCGCGGCCAGCTGGATGCGCTGGAGCGCGCGCTGGAAACCGGTACCGACTGCGCGCCGGTGTTGCAGCAACTCGCCGCGGTGCGCGGTGCGGTCAATGGCCTGATGTCGGAAGTGCTGGAAAGCCATCTGCGCGAGGAATTCGGCCAGGCCGGCAAGGCCACCGGAAAACGCGGCGATGGCATCGACGCCGCGGTCGCGCTGGTCCGTTCCTATCTCAGGTAGCAGCTGGCCTGCCCACGATGATCTTCCGCTGGATCGTCGTAAAAGCCAACGCGGGCAGGGCCCGCTCGTACACCAAAACCATCGCAGGAGAACGCCATGAAATCCCGTGCCGCCGTCGCCTTCGCCGCAGGCCAGCCCTTGCAGATCGTCGAGATCGACGTCGAGCCGCCGCGCAAGGGCGAGGTGCTGGTGAAGATCAGCCACACCGGCGTCTGCCACACCGACGCGTTCACCCTCAGCGGCGACGATCCGGAAGGTCTGTTCCCCTGCGTGCTCGGTCACGAAGGTGCGGGCGTCGTCGTCGAAGTCGGCGAAGGCGTGACCAGCGTGAAGCCCGGCGACCACGTGATTCCGCTGTACACCGCCGAATGCGGCGAATGCCTGTTCTGCAAGTCCGGCAAGACCAACCTGTGCGTCGCCGTGCGCGCCACCCAGGGCAAGGGCGTGATGCCCGACGGCACCACGCGCTTCTCGTACGACGGCCAGCCGATCTACCACTACATGGGTTGTTCGACCTTCAGCGAATACACCGTCGTCGCCGAGGTGTCGCTGGCGAAGATCAATCCCGACGCCAACCACGAACAGGTCTGCCTGCTCGGCTGCGGCGTCACTACCGGGATAGGGGCCGTGCACAACACCGCCAAGGTGCAGGAAGGCGACAGCGTCGCGGTGTTCGGCCTCGGCGGCATCGGCCTGGCGGTGGTGCAGGGCGCGCGCCAGGCCAAGGCCGGCCGCATCATCGCCGTCGACACCAATGCGTCGAAGTTCGAGCTGGCGCGCTCGATGGGCGCGACCGATTGCGTCAATCCGAAGGACCACGACAAGCCGATCCAGCAGGTGATCGTCGAGATGACCGGTTGGGGCGTCGACCATTCGTTCGAATGCATCGGCAACGTCAACGTGATGCGCGCGGCGCTGGAATGCGCGCACCGCGGCTGGGGCCAGTCGGTGATCATCGGCGTGGCCGGCGCGGGGCAGGAGATTTCCACGCGTCCGTTCCAGTTGGTGACCGGACGCAAGTGGATGGGCACGGCATTCGGCGGGGTGAAGGGCCGCTCGCAACTGCCCGGCATGGTCGAGGACGCGATGAAGGGCGAGATCGAACTGGCGCCGTTCGTCACCCACACCATGGGGCTGGAAGCGATCAACGAAGCATTCGACCTGATGCATGAAGGCAAGTCGATCCGTTCGGTGGTCCACTATTGAGCCTGAAGCCCCTCTCCCACCGAGGGAGGGCTGGGGTGGGGTACGGCAAAGCGATATCGCCGGCACTCGCGTAGCAATGAGCAGCCGCTTGTTGAATTTTCCTCGGGATGCGGCTGGCCCCGTTTCGCCGCACCCTCATCCGGCGCTTCGCGCCGCCTTCCCCCGCAGGAGAAGGGAAAAACGGAGATCCCATGAGCCTTGAACGCATCGAACACCGCGCCTGTTTCGGTGGCTGGCAGGACGTGTACCGGCACCGCTCGGAGACACTCGGCTGCGACATGAACGTTGGCGTGTACTTCCCACCGCAGGTCGCGCACGGCCCGTGCCCGGTGTTGTATTGGCTGTCCGGCCTGACCTGCACCGAGCAGAATTTCATCGCCAAGGCCGGTGCGCAGCGTTACGCCGCCGAGCATGGCCTCATCCTGGTCGCGTCCGATACCAGTCCGCGCGGCGATGAGATCGCGGATGCGGAAGGCTACGACCTTGGCAAGGGCGCGGGGTTCTACGTCGATGCCACGCAAGAGCCGTGGTCGCGGCACTACCGGATGCATGGCTATGTCGTCGATGAGTTGCCGGCCTGGATCGAGGCGAATTTCCCGGCGACGGGTGCCAGGGCGATCAGCGGGCATTCGATGGGCGGGCATGGGGCATTGACCATCGCGCTGCGCAATCCCGGCCGCTACCGCAGCGCATCCGCGTTTTCGCCGATCGTGGCGCCGACGCAGGCGCCATGGGGAGAAAAGGCCTTCGCCGCCTACCTCGGCGCCGATCTCGAGGCATGGAAGCGCTACGACACCGTCGAACTGGTCGGTTCGGCACGGGAAAAGCTGCCGCTGCTGGTCGACCAGGGCGAGGCCGACGAATTCCTCGAAACCCAATTGCGTCCATGGCTGCTGCAAGCCGCCTGCGAAGCCGCAGGCCATCCGTTGACCTTGCGGATGCGGCCCGGCTACGACCACAGCTACTACTTCATCTCCAGTTTCATCGGCGAACACATCGCCTGGCATGCGGCTGCGTTGAAGCAGTCGTAGGAGCGCCCCTGGGCGCGACCGCAGACACTCCGCCACGCCGAAGGTCGTCGCGGGACACCATCGCTCGCGGTCGCGCCCAGGGGCGCTCCT
>DASRYD010000201.1:0-2354 GCA_035653955.1 Pseudoxanthomonas sp. | reverse complement strand
ACTCCCGCGCTGCCTGCGGGCCCGCGCATCCATCGTCGCCCCGCCGGCGGCTGAGCCACCGGCGACGGGCGGGACGAACCGAAGCCCGCCCTACGCGGACCGGAACACCGGCTCCAGCATGCGGAAGGTGCCGGCGTCGGCGTCCATTTCCACCTTGCCGCCGATCGGCACGATGAACTGCTGGCGGATGTGGCCGATCATCGCGCCGCGATAGGCGGGGATATTCAGCGGTTTCAGGTAATCGTCGAGGATCTGCTGCAGGTTCAGCGAGCCGTAGCCGTCGCCGGGATCGCATTCGCTGCATTCGCCGAAGATCAGCCCGGCGATCTTGTCCAGTGCGCCCATCAGTTTCAGGGTGCTGAACATGCGGTCGATGCGGTACGGGGCTTCGGAGACGTCTTCGAGGAACAGGATCTTGCCGGTGAAGTCCGGCAGGTACGGCGAGCCGGCCAGTGCGGTCAGCACGGTCAAGTTGCCGCCGATCAGTTCGCCCTGGGCCTTGCCGCCGGCGATGGTCACGGTGCGGTTCTTGCGCTGCACGAGTTCGTCGCCGGTTTCGGCGAGGTTGCGGTATTCGATCAGTTCGCGGTCGAAGAACATGCGCTGGAACTGGTCGACGTTGAATTTGTTCCAGCTGCCGGCGCCGACGGGACCGTGGAAGGTGACCAGTCCGGTCTGGGCGTGGATAGCGCTGTGCAATGCAGTGATGTCGGAGTAGCCGAGCAGGACCTTGGGATTGCGGCGGATGCCGTCGTAGTCGAGCAGCGGCAGCAGGCGTGCGGCGCCGGAGCCGCCGCGGGCGCAGACGATGGCTTTCACTTCCTTGTCGGCGAACATGGCGTTGAGGTCGCCGGCGCGCTCGCTGTCGATGCCGGCGAGGTGGCCGTACCGTTGCGCGTAGTGGGCGCCGGTCTTGACCTTGAAGCCGAGGGCTTGCATCGCTTCCCCGGCGAGTTGCAGGTCGAAGGGTTCGTCCATCGCCGAGGATGGGCTGACCAGCGCGACGGTGTCGCCCTTGTTGAGGGGCGGCGGGAGCAAGCGCCCGCGCGGCGCGGCTTTGGCCTCGCCACCGCGGGCGAACGGCAGCAGCAAGGCCGCGAGTGCGGTGTTACCGAGGAAGTGTCGCCTGTGCATGTCCTCACCCATCGATCCGAACACGGCACAGAGTAACGGAAGACCGCAGGGTGGGCTCAAGCCCACGTTGCGCGCGGATCGTCGGCGCCATCGCCGCACGCCGCACGCGATGACTTGAAGCACATGAAGCGGTCATCTCGGACGGTATACTCGATCGCGCATGGCGGGTGCAGTGCCCGGCCACGAATCACGGAGAGATGTCATGGGTCTTGTGCAGGCAGTGGCGGGTGCGGTCGGCGGCGTGCTCGGCGACCAGTGGAAGGACTTCTACACCGTACCGGACGGCCTGCCGGCCACGGCGGCGCTGTTCGCCGCGGTGCCGCGCGGCACCAATGCCGGGCGCGGTTCCAACACCCACGGTTCCTCGAACATCATCAGCAACGGTTCGAAGATCGTCGTGCCCGAAGGCTACGGCCTGCTGCTGATGCAGGACGGCAAGATCACCGGCTTCGCCGCCGAGCCGGGCGGTTACGAATGGCGCTCGGACGATGTCAATTCGAAGTCGATCTTCGCCGGCGACGGCCTCGTCTCCACCTTCATCGCCCAGAGCTGGGAGCGCTTCAAGTTCGGCGGCCAGCCGGGCTCGCAGCAGGCCGCTTTCTTCGTCTCGCTGAAGGAACTGCCGGACAACCGCTTCGGCACGCAGTCCGAGATCTACTGGGACGACGGCTTCCTCAACACCCAGGTCGGCGCGGTCACCCGCGGCTCGTACACGCTGAAGATCGTCGACCCGATCCTGTTCGTGAAGAACTTCGTGCCGGCCTCGTTCCTGCAGCCCGGCAAGGTCTTCGACTTCACCGACCTCGACAACGCCGCCGCCAGCCAGTTGTTCAACGAAGTGGTCGGCTCGCTCGCCCCGGCCTTCAGCCTGTACACGAACGACCCGGGCAAGGGCAATCGCATCAGCAAGATCCAGCAGGATTCGGTCGGCTTCGCCCAGAGCCTGTCCGACGCGGTGGAAAAGTCCTACCAGTGGAAGTCCGACCGCGGCCTGGCCATCGTCAAGACCGCGATCGTCTCGATCGAATACGACGCGAACACCCGCGAACTGCTGAAGACCGTGCAGCGCGCCGACGCGCTGACCGGTTCGCGCGGCAATTCCAACCTGCAGGCCAGCGTCGCCCAGGGCATCCAGTCCGCCGGCGAAAACGGCGGCGCGGCGGGCGTCATGGGCCTGGGCATGGCCACCGGCATGGTCGGCGGCATCGCCGGCCTGCAGC
>DASRYD010000200.1:0-1599 GCA_035653955.1 Pseudoxanthomonas sp. | reverse complement strand
GGCACGGGCGGCGCGTGCGTTCGCGCTCGGCGGTGACCGAGCCGCGCTGGGCGCAGGCGTTGTTGATCTTCGGCGCGCTGGGCTTCCTGCTGGCCTTCCTGCTGTTGCCGCTGGTGCTGGTGTTCGCCGAGGCCTTGCGCGGCGGCTGGCGGGTTTTCTTCGACGCGGTCACCGAAGCCGATGCGTGGAGCGCGACCCGGCTGACCCTGCTGGTCACCGGCATCGTGGTGCCGTTGAACCTGCTGTTCGGCGTCGCCGCGGCATGGGCGGTCAGCAAGCATCAGTTCCGCGGCAAGCGCTGGCTGGTTACCCTGATCGACCTGCCGTTCGCGGTGTCGCCGGTGGTCGCCGGCCTGATCTACGTGCTGATCTTCGGCGCGCAGGGCTGGGCGTATTCGCTGATCGACGAAGGCTGGCGCATGACGCTGCCGCTGTTCGGCGAATTCACCGTGCAGTTGCCGAAGATCGTCTTCGCCCTGCCGGGCATCGTGCTGGCCACGGTGTTCGTCACCTTCCCGTTCATCGCCCGCGAACTGATGCCGCTGATGGAGCAGCAGGGCACCGACGAAGAACTGGCCGCGCTGAGCCTGGGCGCCAGCGGCTGGCAGACGTTCTGGCGGGTGACCCTGCCGAACATCCGCTGGGCGCTGCTGTACGGCGTGCTGTTGTGCAGCGCGCGGGCGATGGGCGAATTCGGCGCGGTGTCGGTGGTGTCGGGGCACATCCGCGGGCGCACCAACACGCTGCCGCTGCACGTGGAGATCCTCTACAACGAATACCAGTACAGCGCCGCCTTCGCCGCGGCCTCGCTGCTGGTGTTGAGCGCGCTGGTCACGCTCGCCGTGAAGACCTGGCTGGAATGGCGCCACAGCGAAGCGCTGGCGGCGAGCCACCGGCATTGAACGACATGGGCACTGCCGCTTCCTGCTTCGTAGAGCCGAACTTGTTCGGCTGCTTTTCGCATGAGCTTGGCCTGCGGATGTTGAAAAGCTTTCGCCCTGTCGGGCGAGTCGCTTTCTTTGCTTGTGCAAAGAAAGTAACCAAAGAAAATACACCCTGCCTACGCGCCCTCCGCGCTGCGTGCTCCGGGTTCGCGGAGCCGGCGGGAATTTTCGGAAGCTGCATCCTGCAGCTCCGAAAACGGCGCACATCCCTGTGCGCCGCCCCTGCGGGGTTTACCCGCCGTCTCCGCCGCTGCGGACGGGGATTCGAAAAGCAAAAGCAAGGGCAGCATCGGCAGCAAATCGGAGCAAGTTCATGAGCATCCGCATCGAAAAACTGGGCAAGCGCTTCGGCGCGTTCACCGCGCTGGACGACATCGACCTGGACATCCGCCCCGGCGAACTGCTGGCGCTGCTGGGACCGTCCGGCTCGGGCAAGACCACGCTGTTGCGGGTGATCGCCGGACTGGAGCAGGCCGACAACGGCCGCGTGCTGTTCGATGGCCGCGATGCGACCCGGCTCAGCGTGCAGGAGCGGCGCGTGGGCTTCGTGTTCCAGCATTACGCGCTGTTCCGCCACATGACCGTCTTCGAGAACGTCGCTTTCGGCCTGCGTGTGCGCCCGCGGAAAACGCGCCCGTCCGAGGCGGAAATCCAC
>DASRYD010000199.1:0-3066 GCA_035653955.1 Pseudoxanthomonas sp. | reverse complement strand
GAGCAGGTCGGGCGCGTACTGGTCGGCATCGGCCTGGTCGGCGCGATCCACCGCCTGCTGAGCGGTCTGCAGCTCCGGCACGGCGACCTGGGCCACGACGGCGCCGGCGAATGTGACGCCGAGCAGGATTGCCATGGCCGCTGCATACCGCGAACCGGCGTTTTGTGCGAAGCTGAAATGCATTAGAGAAACCCGTGTCCGTAGGGGTGGGCGCGCGGTTATTGTCCGAAGCCGCCGGCGCGCTTGCAACGTCGCCGGCCACGTAAGGGGATCATTGCGCATGGATATCGGCTATTTCCTGAAGCTGATGGCGGAAAAGTCCGCTTCCGACCTGTTCCTGAGCACGGGCGCGCCCGTCTACATCAAGATCGAAGGCAAGCACTTTCCCCTCGGCAACACCCCGCTGCCGCCCGGGACGGTGCAGAAGATCGCCTATTCGCTGATGGACGCGGGCCAGGTCGAGACCTTCGAGCGCGAACTGGAGCTGAACATGGCGGTGGCCCTGCCCAACGTCGGCCGCTTCCGCGTCAACGTGTTCAGGCAGCGCGGCGAAGTGGCGATGGTGATCCGCGCCATCCGCCACGTGATTCCCAGCATCGAGGAACTGCACCTGCCGCAGGTGCTGAAAGACATCATCATGACCCCGCGCGGGCTGGTGCTGCTGGTCGGCTCCACCGGCTCGGGCAAGTCGACCACGCTGGCGTCGATGATCGACCACCGCAACCGCAACGCCAGCGGCCACATCCTCACCATCGAGGACCCGATCGAATACATGCACCAGCACCGCATGTCGCTGGTCAACCAGCGCGAGGTCGGGCTGGACACCCATGCCTTCCATACCGCGTTGCGCAACGCCATGCGCGAAGCGCCCGACGTGATCCTGATCGGCGAGATTCTCGACGCGACGACCATGGAAGCGGCGATCGCCTTCGCCGAAACCGGCCACCTGTGCCTGGCCACCCTGCACTCCAACAACGCCGACCAGGCCATCGAGCGCATCCTCAATTTCTTCCCCGAGGCGGCGCACAAGAACATCCTGATGAACGTCGCCCTGAACCTGCGCGCGGTGGTTTCGCAGCGGCTGGTGACCGGCGTGGACGGCAGCCGCATCCCGGCCGCCGAGGTGCTGATCAACACGCCGATGATCCGCGACCTGTTGCGCCGCGGCCAGGTGCACGAGATCAAGCGCGCGATGGAGGAGTCGCTGGAGGAAGGCATGGAGAGCTTCGACCAGTGCCTCTTCCGCATGGTCAAGCAGGGCAAGATCGAAATGGAGGAAGCCCTGCGCGCGGCCGACTCGCGCGACGGCCTGGCGCTGAAGTTCCGCCTGTCCGAAGGCCACAGCGGCGAACACGACCCCTATGCGCTGCCGACCCCGCCGCGGATCACCCAGGGCCTGGGCTGAAGACGACTGCTTTGTGGGAGCGGCTATAGCCGCGATGGGTTTTGCGAGAAAAGCTTCGCGGCTATAGCCGCTCCCATTAAGGTCCGCCCTGACGCGGTCAGGCCTGCCCTTGCGGCGAATCGGGCTGGGCCTCGGGGCGCGCGTCGGCGAACGCCGGCAACGCGAGACACGTCGCTTCGATGCGGGCAATGTGCGGGAACGCCGCGATATCCACGCCGAAACGACGCGCGTTGTAGACCTGCGGCACCAGGCAACAATCGGCGATGCTGGGCACGTCGCCATGGCAATAGGCGCCGGTGGCCGGCTCTTCGAGCAACTCTTCGAGCGCGCCGAAGCCCTGCTCGATCCAGTGCTGCACCCACGCGTCGCGCTCGGCCTGCGGCACGTTCCAGGTGTTCTCGAAATAACGCAGCACGCGCAGGTTGTTCAAGGGATGGATGTCGCAGGCGACCAGCAGCGCCATCGCGCGCACGCGGGCACGGTCGCGCGCGGCGACCGGCAACAACGGCACGCTCGACCACGCTTCGTCGAGGTACTCGAGGATCGCCAGCGATTGCCGGATCGTCCGCGTGCCGTGGCGCAGCGCCGGCACCAGTTCCTGCGGGTTGACCGCCTTGTATTCGGCCGAATGCTGCTGCCCGCCGTCGCGCACCAGGTGCACCGGCACGGTCTCGTAGCGCAGGCCTTTCAGGTTCAGGCCGATGCGCACGCGGTAAGCGGCGCTGGAGCGCCAATAAGAATAAAGGTGCAAGGAATCCTGCGTCATGGTCAGCCGCCCCCAACGGTCTGTCCGGACCCATCCACGATAACGGCTTCGCAATGCATGCCCATGCCTTCCGTCGCCGTCCTGCGCCCGCCGGGCGGCTAACCGGCCTGCTGCGGTTCGATGCGCTGCTCGATGGCGCCGAAGATCGACGCGCCCGACGCATCCAGCATTTCGATCCGCACCACGTCGCCGAACTTCATGAACGGCGTGCTCGGCTTGCCGTCGCGCAGCGTCTCCACGGTGCGCTTTTCGGCGAAGCACGAAGCGCCCTTGGAAGTGTCTTCGTTGGCGATGGTGCCGGAACCGACGATGGTGCCCGCAGACAGCGGCCGGGTCCGGGCCGCATGCGCGACCAGCTGGGCGAAATCGAACTGCATGTCCACGCCCGCTTCGGGCGCGCCGAACCATTCGCCGTTGATGTGGGTCAGCAGCGGCAGGTGCACCTTGTTGTCGCGCCATGCGCCATCCAGCTCGTCGGGCGTGACGAACACCGGCGACAAGGCCGAGCGCGGCTTCGATTGCAGGAAGCCGAAACCCTTGGCCAGTTCCGGCGGGATCAGGTTGCGCAAGGACACGTCGTTAACCAGGCCGACCAGCTGGATATGTGCGGCCGCCTGTCCGGGCGCGACCGCCATCGGCACGTCGTCGGTGACCACGACGATTTCCGCTTCCAGGTCGATGCCGTAATCCTCGCTGACCACTTTCACCGCATCCCGCGGGCCGTAGAAGCCGGCGCTGGTCGCCTGGTACATCAGCGGGTCGGTGTAGAAGCTGGCCGGCACCTCGGCGTTGCGCGCGCGGCGCACGCGCTCGACGTGCGGCAGGTAGGCGCTGCCATCGACGAACTCATAGGCGCGCGGCATCGGCGCGGCCAGTGCCTGCGGGTCGAGGTCGA
>DASRYD010000198.1:0-4069 GCA_035653955.1 Pseudoxanthomonas sp. | reverse complement strand
CGGCGACCTTCGCCCCGCGCGCGGCCAGCGCCAATGCGGCGGACAGTCCGGTGAAGCCGGCACCGACGATGGCCACGTCGACCGAACCCGGCCAATCGCGTACGCGCGGTTCGTACCGCGGCACGGTGTCCATCCAGTACGACTGCACCTTCATCGCCTCACCTTCCGCTACCCCGGCTCTGCTCGCGAATGGACATCGCGCGGACGCGGCCCCGGCCCGTACGCTGCGACGCATGCGTCGGTCCACGTTTCGCCATCGCCGTGGACGCAACGGGATTGGAACACGCCGCCGCGCGGACGATCTTCGCGATCGGCGCCCCGCGACGACGCGCGCATGCGTTTCTGCCCGCGGCGCGCAGCAGGGTATGCCGCCTCGCGCGCGGGCGATCCGGAACACGGTATCGAATGCGCCATCGCCGCCAATGGAACGGTTGCGGCGGCAACCATCGGGCTGGACCGGCCGGCCGAATTTGCTCCGCTTCGGCTAAGATCACCGCGCAACAAATACCGCGCCACCGCCCGGTGGCAGCGTAAGCTGCTGCTTTTCGCCACGGCCATCGACGCGACAAGAATGTCCTATAGGGTATGCATCCCCGTACGTATGGTGCGAGCCATTCGTATCGACCTGCCTCCCCCGGTTGCATGTGATGAACACGATCCGCAAACCCGTTTCCCCGACCGAGCAAGGCGTCGTATACCGCGACATGCGGGAAAGCGACCTCGACGCCGCATGGGATCTGTCGCTGGACCAGCACTGGCCGCACCGCCCGCTCGACTGGTCTACCGCATTCTCGCTGGGCGAAGGCATCGTCGCCGAAGTCGACGGCCAGTTGGTCGGCACGGCCATGCGCTGGCTGTGGGGCGAGACGCACGCCACCATCGGCCTGGTGATCGTCTCCGAACAGATGCGCGGCCGCCGCATCGGCAGCGTGCTGATGAACCGCATCCTGGAAGGCCTGGAAGACCGCATCGTCTCGCTGCATGCCACCGAAGAAGGGCGCGGCCTGTACGAGCGCCTGGGCTTCGTCCGCACCGGCGAGATCCGCCAGCACCAGGGTACGGCCAGCAATGCGCCGCTGATGGCGATGGACGAAGGCTGGCGGCTGCGCCCGATGGACCACAGCGACGAAGCAGCGCTGTTCGAACTGGACCGGCAGGCGCGCGGCTGGGAGCGCCCGCAATTGCTGCGCACGTGGCTGGATACCGCCGAACAGGTCATGGTCCTGGACCACAACGGCACGCTGGACGGCTATGCGATCCTGCGCCGCTTCGGCCGCGGCGTGGTGGTCGGTCCGGTCGTCGCCTCGGACGACATCGGCGCGCGCGCGCTGATCGGCTACCTGATCGGCGCGGCCGCGGGCCGCTTCGTGCGCATCGATCTCGACTTCGATTCCGGCCTGGGTTCCTGGGTGGAAGAACTGCAGTTGCAGCGCGTAGGCACGGTGACCTCGATGACCCGTGGCCCACTGCGCGAGGATGCGGATGGCGCGCGCCTGTTCGCGCTCGCCACCCAGGCCATGGGCTGAGGCTGCGGAAACGACCCCGGTCGCGAATGCTTCTGGCCGAAGAAGATCAAGGGTCTCCACGACCGCGGCCGCTCCCACGAGACGGTTGCCCGCACGGAATCCTTCCGCCGCATCTTCTTCCGGCAATGCACCAACAACGGCACGCGCGAGGGCGCCGCGGCCGAGCGACGGCATCTAACACCACCGCCGCGGTCCTACCCTGTAGGCACTCTCCACGGTCAGGCCACGCGTCATGCAACAACCGATCCCCGCTCCGATCGTCGTCGAAGCCCCGGCCCGCCCGTCGGCGGCACAAGGACAGTCCGCCCTGCAGTCGCTGCGCGCCCTGGATCGCGAACACCTGATCCATCCCGTGTCCGCGTGGCGCGTGCACGAGCGGCGCGGCGTGACCGTGCTGGAATCCGGCCACGGCTGCACCCTGCGCGATGCCGAAGGCAACGAACTGCTCGACGCCTTCGCCGGACTGTGGTGCGTCAACATCGGCTACGGCCAGCAGAGCGTGGTCGATGCGGCGACCGAGCAGCTGCGCAAGCTGCCCTACGCGACCGGCTATTTCTCCTTCGGCAGCGAACCGGCGATCCGCCTGGCCGAGAAACTGATCGAGATCAGCCCCGCATCGCTGCGCCACGTCTATTTCAGCGGCGGCGGTTCGGACGCGGTCGATGCCGCGGTGCGCCTGATCGTGCAGTACTGGAACAGCGTCGGCAGACCGGACAAGAAGCACTTCATCACCCTGCAGCGCGGCTACCACGGTTCGTCCTCGACCGGCGCGGGACTGACCGCGCTGCCGGCGTTCCATCGCGGCTTCGACTTGCCGCTGCCCACGCAGCACTACATCCCCTCGCCCAATCCCTATCGCAGCGCCGACTCCGATCCGCAGGCCGTGATCGCCGCGTCGGTCGCGGCCTTGCGTGCCAAGGTGGCGGAACTGGGCGCTGGCAACGTCGCCGCGTTCTTCTGCGAGCCCATCCAGGGTTCGGGCGGCGTGATCATTCCGCCGCAGGGTTGGCTGAAGGCGATGCAGGACGCCGCACGCGAGCTGGACATCCTGTTCGTCGTCGACGAAGTCATCACCGGATTCGGCCGCACCGGCCCGATGTTCGCCTGCGATGCCGAAGGCGTGGAACCGGACCTGATGACCCTGGCCAAGGGCCTGACCGCAGGCTACATCCCGATGGGCGCGACCCTGTTGTCGGACAAGGTGTACGCCGGCATCGCCGACAACACCCCGCCCGGCGCGGTCGTCGGCCACGGTGCGACGTATTCGGGCCATCCGGTCGCCGCCGCCGTCGCCCTGGAAGTGATCCGCATCTACCAGGAAGGCGGACTGCTGGCCCACGGACAGAAGGTCGCCGCGCACTTCGCCAAGGCGCTGGATGGCCTCGCCGATCACCCGCTGGTCGGCGACGTGCGTTACCGTGGCCTGCTCGGCGCGATCGAGCTGGTCAGCGACAAGGCGACCAGGCAGGGCTTCGACCCGAGACTCGGCCTGGCCGACAGGATCGGCGACATCGCCTACCGCAACAAGCTGGTGTTCCGTTCCTTCGCCGACCAGATCCTCGGCTTCGCCCCGGCGCTGTGCATCAGCGAGGACGAATGCGAACAGCTCGGCAAGCGCCTGCGCAACGTCCTCGACGAAGTGCTCGCGCTGCCGGAGGTACGCGCCATCGCGAAGGGCTGACCGCGCAATCGTCGGCATTCGCGGACATTGACCGCTTCTCTCCTCTTAAAACAGAATCATTGGCGTCCATTCCCTGCAGGCAACCACCGTGGTCACATCCTTCAAGCTTGACCGCATCGACCTTCGCATCCTGGCCCACCTGCAGAAGAACGGGCGGATCACCAACGTCGAACTCTCCAACGCCGTGTGCCTGTCGCCCAGCCCTTGCCTGGTCCGGGTCAAGCGCCTGGAACAAGCCGGTTACATCACCAGTTATTCGGCGCACATCGACCTGGCCAAACTGGGCGACGTGCTGACGGTGTTCACCGAAATCACCCTCTCCGACCACCACGCCGAGGACTTCAGCCGCTTCGAGAAGTCGATACGGCAGGTCGACGAGATCATCGAGTGCCACCTGGTCAGCGGCGGCTACGATTACCTGCTCAAGTTCGTGGTACGCGGCGTCAACCACTACCAGTCGTTGATGGAAGGCCTGCTGGAACGCAACATCGGCATCGAGAAGTATTTCAGCTACATCGTGATCAAGACACCCTTCGTCAAATCGCACCTGCCGATCGAGCAGTTGTTCAGCCAGCATCTCTGATGACCACGCCCGCCCAGCCGCGCTTCGTCCGTCTTTCCGAAACCGAACGCCCCGCGCTGGCGTTCACCATCGACGGCCAGCCCGCCTCGGCCCTGCACGGCGACACGCTGTTGGTCGCGGTGCTGCAGAACCGCGCCAGCCTGCGCGCCTCGGATTTCGGCGATGGCGAACGCGCCGGCTTCTGCCTGATGGGCGCCTGCCAGGATTGCTGGATGTGGGATGCCGACGGCAACCGCGTGCGCGCCTGCTCCACGCCCGTCGCGGGCGGCATGGCGGTAT
>DASRYD010000197.1:0-1790 GCA_035653955.1 Pseudoxanthomonas sp. | reverse complement strand
CCAACTGGCGTTCCAGCGCGTCCACGTCGGCATCGAAGATCGCCGCGTGGCCCGGAATGCACAGTTCGCCGCCCAGGTCGAACATCTGGTGCTGCACCGTGGTCAACAGGTCGCGGATGTCGTCGGGCACCTTGTTCGCGGCCAGCACCACGCCGATCGCGGAATTGGCCTCGTCTACCGTCCCATAGGCCTCTACCCGCAGCGAATCCTTGGCGACGCGGCTGCCATCGCCGAGGCCGGTGCTGCCATCGTCGCCGGTGCGGGTGTAGATCTTCGAAAGGCGATTGCCCATTGCTGAAGACTCTGTTGCGGGAGCGACGTGAGCCGCGAGTGCTTTTGCTTTCTGTATCCGACAGAAGAGCTTCGCGACTTACGTCGCTCCCACAAGAAGGTTTCTCGTCAGGCCGACTTGTCTTGCGGCTTCAGAGCGCGCGCAGCGGCGACGGCGCCGAGATGCAGCACGGCGGCGACGCCGGTATAGATGGCGGCGGTGCGCGCGTAGGGCAGCAGCCACTCGCTGTAGTTCTGCCACCAGCCGGCGAAGGTCGGGTTGGCGACGCTGTCGCTGATCCAGTAGAAGCTGCCCTGGGCCAGCAACTGGCATACGACCACCGATGCCAGCAGGCTGGCGACCAGCACGCCGAGGAACTTGCCGGTGGACTGGCCGTAGAAACGGCGGGCGATGCCGCCGCCCAGCCACAGCGCGAAGTAGGCCGGGACCAGGAACCAGTACGCCGCCGACACGCAGTAGTGCGACCAGAAGTCGATGCCCTGGCCGTTGATCACCCACCAGTCCACGCCCACCGCCAGCGCCATCAGCAGCGGGAAGGCCCACTTGGTCCAGCAGCGCAGGTAGAAGCCGCCGACGAAGAACACCGCCCACGATGCGTCCGGCACCGGCATGAAGTGGAACGGCAGGTTGCTGCGGGTCACCGCCATCAGCAGGGCCAGCAGGGCGAGGATCACGGCGCGGGTCTGGTTGGTATTCATCTTGGGGCGGTCATCCGGAAGACTCAGGCCCGCATTCTAGCGGACTGGCGCCCCGGGACCCATCCTCATCGAGGCGGCCAAGTATCATGGCCGCATGACCCAACACGATGTCCTGATCGTCGGGGGCGGCCTGGTCGGCGCCAGTCTCGCCATCGCCCTGGATCGCCTCGGCGTGGACACCGGCCTGGTCGAAGCTGCGCCCGCCGGCGCGCTGCCGGCGGTGTTCGACCAGCGCAACCTCCGTTTTGCCGCCGCCACCGTCAATGCACTGACCGCCCTGGGGGCGATGCAGAAGCTGCGGGCACCGACCGGCACGATCCGCCGCATCCATGTCAGCCGCGAAGGCGATTTCGGCCGGGTCAAGCTGGATGCGGCGAACTACGGCCGCGAAGCCTTCGGCCAGGTCGTCGTCGCGCGCGATTTCGGCGAAGCGCTGGAAGTCCGGCTCGGCGAATTGTCGCACCTGACCCGCTACCGCCCGGCGCGCTTCGTCGGCCTGGGCGAAAGTGCAGGCGGCCTGCGCCAAGTGCGCATCGCCGATGCGCAGGGCGAACGCGAGATTTCGGCGAAACTGCTGGTGGCCGCCGACGGCACGCGAAGTGGGCTGCGCGAAGCGCTGGGCATCGGCGCGGACGAGCACGACTACCGACAAACCCTGTTCGTCGCCCGCATACGCGGCGAACGCGCGCCCGATGGCACCGCGTACGAACGTTTCACCGCCACCGGGCCCACCGCGCTGCTGCCGCGCGGCGATCGCCACTTCGGCCTGGTCCACGGCGTTGCCCGCGAAGACGCCGGGA
>DASRYD010000196.1:0-2422 GCA_035653955.1 Pseudoxanthomonas sp. | reverse complement strand
CGCCCGAGCCGCCCTACGCGATCGCGCCGGTCGCCGATTCGACCACCGGTAACCCGCGACCCGAATTCCGCTGGAGCGGCGTGCCCGACGCCCGCGACTATCTCGTCGAAATCGCCACCGACAACCGCTTCGCCCACCCGGTGGCAGCCGCCCGCGAATTGCGCGGCACCGAATTCCGCCCCGACCGGCCCTTGGCGCCCGGCCAGTACTACTGGCGCGTCGCCAGCCGCGACCGCAGCGGCAGGATCGGTCCGTACGGCGACGCGATTCCCTTCGCCTACAAGCCGCTGCCGGAAATAAACGACATCGGCAACGTCCGCGGCGACCACGGCGCGGTCACTTTCCGCTGGCAGGAAGGCGACGCTTCGCAGCGCTATCGCTTCCAGTTATCGCGTACCGCCGATTTCGCCGCGCCGAAGATCGACCAGGTCGTCGAGGAACCGCAGATCAGCGTGCCACGCCTGGGTGGCGGCACCTGGTACGTGCGGGCGCAGACGCTGGACGCCGAGGGCCACGCGGGATCTTTCCCTGCCGCACAGACGGTGAAGGTGCCGTGCCGCGTGTGCCGGATCGTCGGCGGCTCCGGCCTGGTGCTGATCCTGCTGTCGCTATGAGCGCAACCCTGCCAGCGCGGAGCCTGCAACCGCTGCACCGTGCCCTGGTCGGCATGGCAGCGCTCGCCCTGGTCGCGGTGCTGACCTTGTCCGGCCTGTTCTGGCGCGCCGACACCTGGGTCTACGACCTTCTGCTCGACTTGCGCGGACAGAAGGCGGACGAGCGCATCGTGGTGGTGGCGATCGACCAGAAAAGCCTCGCCGAGCTGGGACGCTGGCCATGGTCGCGACGACTGCACGCGCAGCTGCTGGATCGGTTGGCTGCCGCGGGCGCACGCAGCGTGGCCTTCGACATCCTGTTGACCGAACCGGTCCTGCACGATCCGGAAGGCGATGCCGTGCTGGCCCAGTCGATGAGTCGCTACGGCCGCGCCGTACTCCCGGTGTTCGCGGAACCGGCCGAGGTCAACGCCCCCGCCACGGAAGCCCTGCCGATTCCGGAATTGGCGGCGGCGGCGGCCGGGCTGGGCCATGTCGACCTGCCCATGGACGCCGACGGCGTCGCCCGCAGCATGTTCCTGCAAGCCGGCATGGGCGATCCGCATTGGCCTTCGCTGGCCCTCGCCCAGTTCCAGCTGGACCAGTCGCCAACGGCCACGGACAAATCCTTGCCTGGATTGCGCAGCTCGCAGCCCAACGCATCGCCGTACCTCTGGTCGCGCGACTACAAGGTATTGGTGCCGTATGCGAATTCGCCCGACGGCTTCACCGAAGTGTCCTATGCGGACGTGCTGCATGGCCGCGTGCCGGCCGCGGCGCTACGCGACCGCTGGATACTGGTGGGGGTGACCGCCAGCGGGCTGGGCGATACGCTCAACAGCCCGGGCGACCTCGCCGATTCCCGCCTCAGCGGCGTCGAGTACCAGGCCAACGCATTGAATGCGCTGGCGCATGGAAACCTGATCGTGCCGCTGCCGCTGCCGCTGCAGCTTGCGCTGTCGGCCGCGGTGATCGTGCTTCCGCTGCTGCTGTACGGCCTGCCCGGCTTGCGCAACCGCGGCCTGCTGGTGCTGGGCGCATCGGTGCTGGCGATACTGCTTTCGATCGCATTGCTGTGCCTGGGCAACCGCTGGTTTTCGCCGATGCCGGTGCTGCTGGTGCTGTTGCTGTCCGGCATCGCCCTGGGTGTGCAGCTGCTGCGCCGCACCCATGCGCGGGCGATGTCCGATGCGCTGACCGGATTGGCCAATCGCGCGCACTTCGACGGGACCTTGGAACAGGAAATCCGCGTCGCCCGCCGCACCGGCCAGCCCTTGTCCCTGCTGCTGGTCGACGTCGATCGTTTCAAGCAGTTGAACGACACCCTGGGCCACCCTGCCGGCGACGAACTGCTGGTGCGACTGGCCAAGGTGCTGAAGGCCCGCGCGCGCCGCCCGCGCGACCTGGTCTCGCGCCTGGGCGGCGACGAATTCGCCGTGCTCCTGCCGGAAACCTCGGCCCATTCCGCGGCCTCCATCGCCTCGACCATCCATGCCGACATCGGCTCGCTGGCGACGCCGGCGATGATCGCGGCAGGGCAGACGACGAGCGTCAGCATCGGCGTGCACAGCTTCCCCAGCGACCACGACGTCGACGGCGAGGACGTGATGGGCCTCGCCGACGCCGCCCTGTACCGGGCCAAGCAGAACGGCCGCAACCGTACCGCGACGAGCGTGGAACTGACCGGCTGAGCGACGCGACTTCCGGCATATTCGCCCGTCGCCGCAGCATGGCACAGTGATGCACCGCCACCGGGGAAAACCGCTCATGCGTCCGATCGTTTCACTCGCCTGCTCGCTGCTGCTGGCGGCAGGCCCCGCGCTCGCGGC
>DASRYD010000195.1:0-2116 GCA_035653955.1 Pseudoxanthomonas sp. | reverse complement strand
GAGTGAACTGCTGGCGCCGACCGCGCGCGACACCCTGGCCGATCTGTTCTCGCGCTGGCAGGTGCTGGATCTGTTACGTCGCCATCCCGCCGGATGGACAGCAGAAACACTCGTCACCGCGCTGCGTCCGCTGGCGCCGCGCCTGTATTCCATCGCTTCCAGCCGCAAGCGCGTAGGCGACGAAGCCCACCTCGCCGTCGACGTGCTGGACTATCGGGCTCACGGCCACCCCCACCTCGGCAGCGGCAGCGGCTTCCTCGCCGCGCTGGACGAAGGCGCGCATGCGCCGGTCTACATCGAGGCCAACGAACGCTTCCGCGTGCCTGCCGATGCTTCGCGCGGCATCCTGATGGTCGGCCCCGGCACCGGCGTCGCCCCGTTCCGCGGCTTCGTCCAGGAACGCGCCGAAACCGGCGCTGCCGGCCGCAACTGGCTGCTGTTCGGCGCGCGCCATTTCGACACCGGCTTCCTCTACCAGACCGAGTGGCAGGACGCGTTGCGCAACGGCGAACTGCATCGCCTCGACGTGGCGTTCTCGCGCGACCAGGCCGACAAGGTCTACGTCCAGCAGCGCCTGCGCGAACACGGCCGGGAAGTCTGGGACTGGCTGCAGAACGGCGCGCATTTCTACGTGTGCGGCGCCATCGCGATGGGCAAGGACGTGCATGCGGCGCTGCTGGACATCGCCGCCGAACACGGCGCGCTGGATCGCGATGCCGCGGGCGAGTACCTGACGAAACTGCAAACGGAAGGCCGCTATGCGCGCGACGTCTATTGACCCCGTAGGAGCGCCCCCTGGGCGCGACCGGGAACTGTCCGGCTCACAGGTATTTCCCGCACAGCGCCATTCACGCGCTCGAGCCCAGGGGACGCTCCTGCCATGAGCCATCCTTCCGTCGAAGACATCAAGATCAACAGCCGCAGCCTGCGTGGCACGCTGCTGGAAGGACTGGCCGATCCGACGACCGGTTCGCTGTCCTTCGACGATCAGCGCCTGGTCAAGTTCCACGGCACCTACCAGCAGGACGACCGCGACCTGCGCGACGAACGCCGCCGGCAGAAGCTGGAGCCCGCGCACCAATTCATGATCCGCGTGCGTGCGCCGGGCGGCGTGTTCACCCCGCAGCAGTGGCTGAAGCTGGACGCCATCGCCACCACCTACGCCAACCACTCGCTGCGCATCACCACCCGGCAGACCTTCCAGTTCCATGGCGTGGTCAAGCGCGAGCTGAAGGCGACCATGCAGGCGATCAACGCCAGCCTGCTGGACACCATTTCCGCGTGCGGCGACGTCAACCGCAACGTGCTGGCGTCGAGCAACCCGCTGCAGTCGCGCCTGCACGCCGAAGTGCACGAATGGGCCCGGCGCTTGTCGGAAGCCTTCCTGCCGAAGACCCGGGCCTATTACGAGATCTGGCTCGACCAGGAAAAGCTGGCCGACAGCGGCGAGGAAGAGGATCCGATCTACGGCAAGGCCTACCTGCCGCGCAAGTTCAAGATGGCCGTGGCGGTTCCGCCGACCAACGACGTCGACGTGTTCGCCAACGACTTCGGCCTGATCGCCGTCGTCGACGAGGCCGGCGGGCTGGCCGGCTTCAACGTGACCATCGGCGGCGGCATGGGCGCCAGCCATGGCGATGCGGCGACCTATCCGCGCCTGGCCAACGTGATCGGCTTCGTCGCCCCCGATCGCGCGATCGACATCGCCGCCGCGGCACTGACCGTGCAGCGCGACTTCGGCGACCGGGTCGAGCGCAAGCACGCGCGATTCAAGTACACCATCGACGAGCGCGGCCTGGATTTCATCGTCGCGCGGATGGAGGAACGCGCCGGCTTCAAGCTGGAACCGGCCCGCGCCTGGCATTT
Source organism: Pseudoxanthomonas sp. (assembly GCA_035653955.1). Lineage (GTDB taxonomy): Bacteria > Pseudomonadota > Gammaproteobacteria > Xanthomonadales > Xanthomonadaceae > Pseudoxanthomonas_A. The sequence continues at coordinate 250 of DASRYD010000195.1, read as the reverse complement.
CGACCGCAACGGCGACCGCTACGGCTGGGTCGAAGGCGAGGACGGCCGCTCGCACCTGACCCTGCGCATCGAAGCCGGCCGCATCGCCGACCGTCCCGGTGCGGCGCAACTGACCGGCTTGCGCGAGATCGCGAATATCCATCGCGGCGAATTCCGCCTGACCGCGAACCAGAATCTAGTGATCGCCGGCGTGCCCGCCGGTGAACGCGAGCGCATCGACGCGCTGGTGCGCGGCCATGCGCTGGACGAC
>DASRYD010000194.1:0-2384 GCA_035653955.1 Pseudoxanthomonas sp. | reverse complement strand
GCGGCGGTCGCCGTTCCCAGCGATGCGAACGCCTGGGGCGGGCCGCGCACCGGCCAGGAGCCCACCCTGTCCGACCGCGTGGTCCGCTACGAGATCGACGCCACGCTCGATCCCGACAAGCACACCATCGACGGAAAGCAGAAGCTGACCTGGCGCAACCGCAGCGCGCAGCCGGTCTGCGCGGTGTACCTGCACCTGTACCTCAACGCGTTCGAAGGCGCGGACAGCACCTTCATGAGCGAGCAGCGCAACCTCAACTTCGCCTTCCGCAGCGACGTGCCGGTGAAGGACGGCGACTGGGGCTACACCCGCCTGCAACGCGTGCGGCAGGACGGACAGGCGGTGAAGTGGGAATACGTGCAGCCCGACAACGGCCCGCGCACCGACCGCACGGTGGTCCGCCTCGACCTGCCCCGGCCGGTCGCTCCGGGCGCCAGCACCACGCTGGACATCGCCTTCCTCGACAAGCTGCCGCGGGTGGTCGCGCGCACCGGCCATTTCGGCACGTTCCACCTGGTCGGGCAGTGGTTCCCGAAGATCGGCGTACTGGAGCTGCCGGGCGAGCGCGGCGCCACCGCGCCGCGCTGGAACGCGCACGAATTCCATCTGCACAGCGAGTTCTACGCCGATTACGGCGAGTACGACGTGCGCATCACCGTGCCCAAGGGCTACACCGTCGGCGCCACCGGCGAAGAGACCGGCGCGCCGATCGAACGCGACGGCAAGGTCACCCGCCGCTTCGTCCAGGGCGACGTGCACGACTTCGCCTGGACCGCCGACAAGCGCTACGCGAAGCCGCTCGACGGCGTCTACGAAGGCCCGGGCAGCCCGAAGGTGAAGGTGCGCGTGCTTTACCCGCCGGAATATGCGGCCAGTGCGCAACCCGCGTTGAAGGCGACGATCGATTCGCTGGCCTATTTCTCGCGCACGCTGGGTCCGTATCCGTACCGCACCGTGACCGTGGTGATTCCGCCGTACAACGCCGGCGAGGCCGGCGGCATGGAATACCCGACGTTCTTCACCGCCGATTCCTTCGCCACGGTCGAGCCGGCCACGCTCAGCGAATACGCGCTGGACTTCGTCACCATCCACGAATTCGGCCACGGCTATTTCTACGGGCTGCTCGGTTCCAACGAATTCGAGGAACCGATGCTCGACGAAGGCCTGAACGAATATTGGGACCAGCGCATGCTGCGCGAACGCAGGCAGCAGTTGCACGCGACCACGCCGCTGCTGAAGCGGCTGGGCATCGCCCCGGCGCTGGACGGTTTCGCCGCCGAACGCCTCGGCGCGATGCTGCGCAACCCGGCCGACGGATTGGGCCGCAATTCGTGGGACCGCATGTCCAGTTCCAGCTACGGCACCGTGTATTCGCGCACCGCGACGACGATGCGCGACCTCGAGGCGCGGGTCGGCACGCCGGCGCTGGAGCGCGCGTTCAAGCTGTACTACCAACGCTGGAAATTCCGCCACCCGAGCATCGCCGATTTCCGCGAGGCGCTCGCCGAAGGCACCGGCCAGCGCGCGGCGGTGGAACAGGTGTTCGCGCAGCAGGTCTACGCCACGCGCAAGGTCGACGACCGCATCGCCCAGTTCGCCAGCAAGGAAGTGCTGCCTTTGCCCGGCTATGTCGAGCACGCCGGCAAGTTGATCGAATCGACCGACGAAGGCGTGCAGAAGGAGATCGACCGGCAACGCAAGGCCTGGAGCAAGAGCCATCCGAAGGCCAAGCCCGGCACCGGTCCGTTCCCCTGGCTCACCACTGTGCTGGTCAGGCGCGACGGTGCCGACGTGCCGCAGGTGCTGCGGGTGAAGTTCGCCGACGGCAGCGGCGAAACCGTGCGCTTCTCCGGCGAGCAGCCATGGCGGCGCTTCGCCTGGACCAAGCCGGCGCGCGCGGTATCGGTCGAACTCGATCCCGCCGGCCAGGTGTACCTGGACCAGGACAAGCTCGACGACAGCCGCACGCGCGAGACCGACCGTTCCGCTGCCAGCCGCTGGGCCGCCGCCGCGGCCGCATTGCTGAAAACCTTCCTTGCCCTGCTGGTGAGCGTATGAGCCCGAAACCGCGTTCCCGCGATCGACATCCCAATGGCTTCGCCGCCTTGTTTTCCGGGCTGAAATCCGCGCTGCAATGGCGCCTGCTGCTGTGGTGGCTGTTGGCCCTTGGCTTGCCGACCCTGCTGTTCGCGCTGCCGTTGTGGAGCGGCCTGCAGGCGCAGTTCGGCCATTCCGTGCACGCCGCGGATATCGCTGCAGGCCGCAACGTGCCGATGCTGGTCGAAGGCTTCGGCGGACTGGGCGACGATGGCGGCGGCAAGGCGGTCAACTTCGGCATGTTCGCCGCGATCGCGCTGGCGCTGCTGATGGCGCCCTGGCTGACC